>JAGTQA010000074.1 GCA_018396975.1 Candidatus Bathyarchaeota archaeon
TCCATACACGGTGAAACCATTACCGTCGAGAATGATGTTGTCACGTTCTATTACGATGCCACTTGCCATAAGACCGCTCACGTTAATGTTGTCCCATAGCCTATACACGACCTTATCGGTTGTGTTAATCGGTGCGCCAACCGGCTCAACAGTTCCATCAGCCCTTATATAAACGGTGCCAACCCATGCGCGAACCACCGAAATCCTAAACATAAACCCCAAGAAACCAAATGCCAACCCTAGCAACATATACACGAGGGTGGTCCGTCTCATTTGAAACACCAAGGCTATATGTTAGCTAAGATACCAATTTATATTTTTACAATAAAATTAAACTTGAAATCTAGCCTAAGTTTTCCATCAGTAATGTCCAATTAAAAAAAATAATCTGCTATAAGCAGCACTCCTGCTTCATTCTGAAATCATCACCTTCCTTCTTTGACCATGCAATTTTAGGCGGGACATGCGCGCCCCTCACATAGCTCCTAATGTCTTCATCCTCCCTTAAGCATGATAGTAAAGGATGAATTCTTTTAGAGGCTCGGGGTCAGCTAGTATCTCCCTATCTTTTGTTCCTCCCTACGTTAGGGATGGGAGAAAAATATGGATTTACTGGGTGGATGTGCTTCTATTGATAGTGGAATTCTCCATAGGGGCTTTTTATTGTTAGCCTGTTTCCTTCATGGCTTCTTTTGCATACTCCTATTACCTTCGCTTCTAATCCGAACTTCTCAGATAAGCTTATTATGTCGTCTGCAACATTAGGTTTCGCTATTACCTCGAAGCCTACCCCCATATTATAGTTCTCAAACATTGCCCTCCATGACTCACCGGACTCGCGCTGTATTAGGGTGAAGATTGGATCTGGGCTAAAGAGGTTATCTTTAACATAGTGTATGTTCCTCCCAATCCTCAGACACTTTGTTTGCCCACCGCCCGTATTATGAACCATTCCAGAGATGTGCGCGCTGAACTGCTCCATAACCTTTAGAATCACCGGCGCATAGAGTCTTGTGGGTGAGAGAATGGCTTCTCCAATGGTCATACCTAGTTCGTCTACGTAATCATCGAACTTAAACCTGCCATAATAGCCTCTCCTACCATTTGCGGAATCAAGAATCTCCGGATACTTCTCTTGATAGCTCTTGTGCATGAGGCATAGACGCGCTAGGGTTATGCCATTACACATTATGCCACTATTCTCCTTCCGCTCATATTTTGTTCTACCACCACTCCTAAACCCTATTATCACGTCACCGGGCTCAATTCCCTCACCAGTTAAAACCTTAGAGAGATTCACACGCCCATTCATTATTACCGCCACATCCAAGGTTCTGGTCTGGTCTGGTAGATCCGCGGTCTCACCGCCGGAGAAGAGAACTCTAATCCCCTGACTGCTTAGGGTTTCAATGCATTCTTTAAAGCCTGAACTTAAAACCTTTAGCACTCCAATCTTATCGACTCTAAGCGGATTTATCGCTATATAATCCACGAAGTTTATCGGTGAGGCGCCAACACATATAATATCATCTATATTCATGGCTAATGCGTCTTGGGCCAGGCCCCTAAACCAATCTAGGTCGCCAGTTTCCCTCCAATGGAGGTATGCTTGAACTGGCTTGCTTCCGGCGCCATCAACATGTGTCACTAGTCCATATCTTGGGAGGCCCGGGTCCTCGCTAACAACGCAGAATGAGTTGGGAAACAGGTTGCTCAAGATCTCCCTAAAGTATTCTATTCCCCTCTTTCTAACATCTACTCCGGACTCTGCATATTTTGTTCCCATTACAGCTGGCACCAACACTACTCTTTATGCATCACGCTAAAATTATTGGTGTGGAAAAATATAAGTTGGTGTTTTTGGGACTCTTGGGTGATAGGCTCCCCTATTTATAGAGCTCCTCTACGATCTTCATCCTCCACTTCTCGCTCTCAAGAGTTCTGAGCTTATACACCTCATCCTCTGGAAGGAGTATTGGACCTCCTAAAATCTTTGCTATTAGCACCATCCTTGCGAAGTCCTCCAGAAGCTCAGCCCTTTGGAATGCCTGCTCAAGGTTTGCGCCCAAAGTTATTATCCCATGATTCTTCATTAGGAGCGCATTTACATCCCTTAGTGATTCAGCAACTTTCTTGGCGTAATCCATTGTTGTTGGAGTTGCATAATCCATAAGTGGTATCCTACCGATCTGTATTATAACCTCGGTGAAGGTTGGTATATCTAGGGAGATTCCTGCACATGCGAATCCACCGCATATGGGTGGGTGCGCATGGACTATTGCATTAACATCGGATCTCATCTCGTAGATCATTAGGTGCCATGGTGCATCGGTTGATGGTGGATACTTGCCGTCTAAAACCTCGCCCTTCAGGCTTAATTTGACGATGTGCTCCGGCATCATATCGGCCAGTGAGAATCCGCTAGGCTTAATTAAAACCTCATTTTTAGAGGTTCTTGCACTTATGCTTCCACCCGCGCCGCTGGTTAGATGCCTATCATATAATCTTCTCCCAATCCTACAGAGCTCCTCACGAAGCCTAAACTCCTCACTCAACTCTTCTCACCGCGAATAGTTTATTGGTGTAGGCATTTATGTGAGATTATAGAGTTCTCTATAGAGGTTCTTGTTCATCTCGTAGAGCTTCAAGTACAATTCGTAGTATCTGTCATAAATTTTCGATCTCTCCGGATCCGGCTCATCAACATCTGCCGCCTTAACCCAATCCCTTATGACCTCATAACCCTTGAGAACTCCTGTTCCAACGCCGCTTAGAAGCGCGTCTCCTAGCGGTGTTCCCGGATGCTCAGCAATATATACTAGCGGGAACTTTGTTACATCTGCAAATATTCTTCTCCATAATGGCGATTTCGCCCCACCATCAACTATGCCCATTCTAGGCTTTAGCGGAATATTATTGGCTTTGGCGGTCTCAATGTTGTGGCGTAATGCGTAGGCAGCTCCCTCCATTAAAGCCCTAAATATATGCGCCCTTGTATGAGTTAATGTTAGGCCGATTATAAGGCCCTTAGAGTATGGATCCCATATTGGGGTCCGCTCGCCCATAAAGTATGGTAGGACTATTAGGCCCTCCGAGCCCGGTGGAACCTTCTCGGCCTCCAAATCTAAGATCTTATATGGACTTAGCCCAACATTTTTTCCAAGGAGAACCTCAATCTGCCCAAACTGGTCCCTGAACCATCTTAGCATGCCGCCGGATGTCGCTGACCCTCCGAAAGTGTATAGTTTCTTCCTATCATATGCCACATGTGGATAGTTAACTAGCTTCGGGGTTAATCTTAGCTCGTCTTGGATTACGCTCCAGCAGGTTGATGTCCCAACCATGGCGGAGTGTTCACCCTCATCGATGCATCCAAGACTTAGGGCTGCAACTGGTGCATCTATACCTCCAGCGCATACCGGTGTTCCCTTCTTTAAGCCAGAGAGCTTGCTTCCCTCCTCTGTTACTTCCCCAACAACTGTTTTCGCCTCAACGATCTCTTCTGGGAAGAAGCTTCTCGGTATACCCATTTCATCCATCAGCTTTTCAGACCAATCCCTCTTATGTATATCGAATATTCCACCATAGTTTCCAGCCGAGGAATAGTCTATGCAGACCACGCCGGTAAGGCGGTATATACAGTAGCCATTAATTGTCACGAGCTGCCTGATCCTCTCCCATGTCTTGGGCTCCTTAAACTTCAGCCAAAGCATCTTGGTGAAGCCGAAGTATGTGTCTATGGTGTTCCCGGTTATTCTAAAGATCTCCTCCTCACCTATATTTTTCCTGATCCATTCAACCTCCTCAACAGCCCTTCTATCCATCCATATGAGGCACGGTCTTATAGGCTCCATGTTCTCGTCGCATGGAATGCCCGAGCCACTATATAATCCACTTATGGCTAAACCGCCAACCTCAGAGGGGTTAACCTTTGCCTTCGCTAGAACCTCACGGATGGTGTTGCATACTGCATCGAGCCAAACCTGAGGCCACTGCTCAGCCCAGAGAGGCCTAGGAGATATTATATCTGTCTCCTGAAAGGCCTCGGCCAATATATGCCCCTCAGCATCGACAAGAACAGATTTCGTACCAAAAGTCCCAATATCGGTCCCGATAAGAAGATTTCCCTCAGCCAAAAGCATACACCCCAAAATAAAATAGGCAGCAATAAACATTAAAACTTTTACTCAAAGATGGGAGGAAAAAATAAAAATTTTAAGCATCAGGCAACATCCATTTATAAATCCACTTCAGATAAACTTTTAAAGCAGATCTTAACCCATAATATCTTGAATAAATTATACTCTGCTGGAAGAAGCGGGGTGGGGTAGCCAGGTTAACCCGCTGGGCTCATAACCCAGAGATCGGTCGTTCAAATCGACCCCCCGCTACCACATACTTTGTGAGAGGTCGTACAACCATTAAGCCCTCACTTCATCCATAATACCTTGAATAAATTATTCATCCTCCAGCATGCACAAACCCAAGAAGGATGATGGTGACAGAAATCCATAAATCTGGCTTCATTCACCAAAATATTTGTTGGGCCCGTAGCTCAGCCAGGATAGAGCACCGGGCTTTTAACCCGGGGGTCGGGGGTTCAATTCCCCCCGGGCCCGCTATTTGGTTGGGTGGTGTGGGTTGGCTTCTGAAGGCCGTGATCCGGATGCTCTTGCGGATCTTGCTGAGAGGGCTTTTAGGGGTGGTGATTATGAGGTTGCCGCCCGCATCTTTCACCGCCTCATGGTTTATTATGGGATTTTGAATGATGAGTTGAATCGTAGGAGGTTTGCTTTGAGGGCTGGGGAGTGCTATATGTTGGCTGCTGAGGGGCTTAACAATCCATCTAGGGCTATGATGCTATATTTTAGGGCCGCCCTATCTTTTATGGATGGAGGGGCCTCTGAGAGGGCCTACCTCTGCCGCTTAAAGATCTGGGATTACTACACACTAATTGCTGGTAAAAGCGATTTTAGGTGGGATGGGGAGAGCATTCACGCGCTCAAGCTTGCCGGAGACCTCTTAGCGGACTGCGGCGACCTGATTAAGGCGGCAGCAATCTATCATAATGCAGCCGAAAGGGCTGTTGATATTGGAAAGTATCAGCTAGCTGGCGGACTCTATCGGGATGCTGGGGACTGCTATAAGAGGATGGATAGGGTGGATCTCGCCCTAGAATCATATCTTAGGGCTGCGGAAGCATATTTTAGGTGCAGAAGCCACTTTGAGGCTGCATGGAACTACTGTGAGGCTGGTTTCATGCTCCTGCACTTAAATCGGTTTAGGGAGGCTCTGGAGGCCGCTGAGAAGGCTGAGCTGGCATGCCGCGAGGGGCAGATAGAGGTTTTCCTTAAGGATTTGAGCCGCATATGTTGGCTGCTAAGCCGAGGGCTCGTGGATGATGCCAAGAAATACTGGGATAGGATAAGGGGGAAGCTTCGTGGAGAATATGTTCGGCTAATTGAGTCGTCATTTAGAGCAGTGAGGTCTAGCGGCTCAGCCTAATTCCATGCTTGAGTAGGACTAGAAATATTATTAGACAAATGATTGTCAGTACCACACCTAATATTATGAGCAGGACTAAATTCTCTCCGGCGCCGAAAATTATTGGTATAGGCCCTATCATAATTATGCCGCCTAGAGAGATCTTCAGTCCGGAGAGAAGCGAAGCTAAGAGCAAGATTATTACCCCAGCGAACATCAAAATGAAGCCTAAAAAGAACATTTTCATGAATGGGGTGGGAAGAATCTCCTCAGCCTCCTCACCCGGTGCAAGAATTCTTTTGTGGCACTCTAGGCAGAGCCATGAGTAGGGTTTTATGCACCGCTCACATATGGATCTACCGCACTCTTGGCAGACATATCTTGCGGCTCTCACACCACATATCTCGCATAGCTTCATAGATACCATCCACCTTACCTACCGAGTAGGCCTAGGACCACTACGAATATTAACGCCGCAATAATTAGCACTGTTGATAGGATGATTAGGATCTTCGCGGCCTCCCTATCAGTCCCAAATATTATTGGTATAGGCCCTATCATTATTAGGCCTCCGCCCCTCACTCTCCGGCCCCTTAATCCTCCTAGGACCATCATTAGAGCCGCGATTAATGAGATGATTAACCCAATAATTATTAGGGCGAAGCCTAGAAAGAACATGAACGATGCATCGGCCATAAATCTCCAACCAAAATATACTCATTTGGGCAAGTAGATAAATTTAGCGTCTCAAGCAGCATAATAGAAACATAAATTTACTTAAAGTAAATAATTATCTTTCCCGGCTGGTAGGCGGATGCTGCTCGAAGAAGTTATCGCCAGAATACTTTCAGCCAGACCAGAATTGACTAGGGATGAAGTCCTAAGGATGATTGAGGCTAGGGAGAGGAGCGCTAGAGGATTCTTAACAAGGGAAAGCGCGGCCCTATCATTGGCGGCGGAGCTGGGTATCCCAATCCAGTTCTCCTTTAAGCCAGAGATGCAGATTAAGAATTTAGTCTCAGGCTTAAACGATGTAACCGTCACCGGCCGAGTAATATATGTTTCACCGCTGAGGAGGTTCATGCGCCGGGATGGTGGGGAGGGATCTAAGAGGAGCATATATATAGCCGATAAAACCGGGAGAGTCAAAGTTAACTTATGGAATGAGAAGGCGGAATCCCCGAACTGGAATACTCTAGTGGATAAAATAGTGAGGTTATCACATGTCTCCGTGAGACGCGGGCCCAGCGGGAGGGTCGAGCTAAATGTTGACTTAAGGAGCGAGATAGAGATAGAGCCTAGCGATTTAAGGCCAGATGACTACCCACCCCTAGCAAACTTCATCCGTAGGATTGGTGAGATAAAAGGCGATGAGAGGATTGTTGATGTAGCCGGCATACTAGAGCGGATCCATCCAATAACAATATTTAGGCGCCAGGATGGCGGTGAGGGAAGAGTTAGACGCGCAGAGTTAAGCGATCAGACTGGCAGAGTAACACTTGTCTTATGGGATGAGCATGCAGACATGATCTCGGAGGAGCACCTTGGAAAATATATCATGCTTATAAATCTAGGAGTTAGAAGGCGCTTCGATGGACAGCTAGAACTACACAGTAGAAGTCGGACAAAAATAATGCCCCTACATGGTAAGCCATCCGGATTCTAATCTACCTAATCCTCCAGAAAAAATAAAATAGAGAGGGTGGTTGTAACGTCTACTCCTTCTTTATCAGCGAGATTTCTATTGTGGAGACATTTGATTTAGGCCGGTCTGGGCTGGACATCTCCTGCGTTCCGATCTCGATCTTTTCGATGGCTATATCCTTGAGGAAGGCGCGTCTGAGGAGTTCAACGACGTCTACGGCCCTGCTTATAGCTCTTCCTCTAGCCTTAACGACAACTCTCTTCGCTCCGGAGTTAAATGCTGTTAGGCATGCGACAACATAGTTCATTACGGGCTTCTTCCCGATCATCACTTGGCTCTCTTCAGCCATAGCGTATCTCTACTCCTTCTCCGTCAATTCTTTGAGTTCACTTATTTCTTGTTAAACAACTTTGATATAATATTTTCCATTTTAGAGGAGTATGAGTAGAATTGCTAGGGTCAGCCCAAATAGTGGAAAGAGGGCGGCGAGACTCCCAGCCCTCCTCGAGACTTTATCAGTTAATAGGCTCAGCTCATCAATCTGCATCTCACCAATAACCTTAACGCTTGGAACAGTTATCTTAAGCCATGCAGCCTCAGCAGCCTCCATATTATTGAGCGCCTCCTTGATCGCCCGCCTAACACACCCAACTATAGCCTCATGCCCTATAACCTCGCCAACCGGATGGTATCCCCTACCGCCCGGGGCAACGGCATTAACGGCATGAGTGTCTGTTGTGAATACTTCGCCGCAATCTATGCCTAAATCCCTAATGTCTGTGAGAATCTTATCGCGGAGACCGGACACCATATTGTTCCCATCCACCGTTATGTAAGCAGTTCTCTGACCATCCACCTCAATAACTATCGCCGTTATACCGCCCGGCCCCATACCATCTTTAAGACCTAAACCCTCTGGAATAGATTTTCCGGCACCAACCCTAGGGGGACTAGCCGAGTACTTAAGTTTACTTGCCCTCTCCAGTGCTGCTGTGGCAGCGCTCTTAATTGCGGATACAGCCCTATCCATTTTAAATGGTCCATTTATACTGTTGTGCGCGTCTATGGCTATTGCCCAAAGAAACCCCTCTTCCCTAGCCTTCCGGAGTATTATATCATTTAGCTCTAGGGGTAGATCCTCCATTGTTTCTGGGGCAACGGTTAGGGTTAGTAGGGCGCATCCATTAAATACTTGACAGCCAACTTTAGCCCCCTCCATCTCAACATATATGAATGGGGTCACTTTAGTGGAGAAGTCTCCGCAAAAATCCCTTACAGCGCCGATTAAAGCCTCCAAAACCTTCCTATTCTCTCTTTGGGAGGCTAAATCGAGCTCATGCCCAGATATCCCATGCGGAACCGAGACTATGCATTGGAGGTTCCTCTCAAGGGCCTCCTCTATCAGGCCAGGTAGGGGGCTACTCCCAATATTCCTGAAGGGTCCGGGGTGGAGGTTCGGTATGACCATAATGGCCTTCATTCTACGCCCATCCATACTCCTGAACATAAGCATAGATATGTTTATGCTGCGCTCCTCACCCAACCGCTCGAGTATCTCCTCAAAGGGGTGCTCTATGCCTTCAGTCCAATCGGCTAGGAATGCCCTAAACAATTTTAGCGATGGTATTCCTAGGGTGATTAATCCGGCCCTATCTAAGATCGCAGTATATAGCCGGATGCTTAGGAGGGAGAGGAGGATGGATATGAGGGTGTAGATGGCGAACTGTGTGGTGTT
Source organism: Candidatus Bathyarchaeota archaeon (assembly GCA_018396975.1). GTDB lineage: Archaea > Thermoproteota > Bathyarchaeia > Bathyarchaeales > DTEX01 > DTEX01. The sequence continues at coordinate 8,865 of JAGTQA010000074.1, forward strand.
ACTCATCTTAGTGGCGTATATGGTGAGTAGGGCTAGAAGCGGCTGAATAATTCCGGATAAAACCTTCAATACGTCCCTAGAGAATGATATGGAGCATGTTACAAGTAGGCGTAGGCATAATGCTGCAAAGAAGCCTATGAAGAGGATTTTTACGGGCAAGTCCATGTCCGAGATGAGGAGCGCGGTTAAATTGGCTAGGAGGGCGAAAACTGAGAGGAGGAGGTTAGATGAGAATGATAGGAAGAAGATTCTTTTAGCATTTAGGATTATATCTCCCCGAAGAAGGATCTTAAGCGCTAGAAAATCGGCGAGCAATGTGGTTATGAGCAGCATTAGCCCAATCAAGAGCCCACTAAAAACCCACTGAAGCGATGGGGTGAAGGGTATATTTGCAGCCAAACCCAAAACTAGACTTCCAGCACATAGCAAGATTAATGTAACCCTATAAGATGGGAGCTTGAATAATGAGGAGTAATGCCTAACCGCTAAATCAATACTATCTCTATGCCAACGCTCCACCATTATAATTACTTCTCCAACATTAGTGGGAGGTTTCCCACTTAAAGAATAAACTTGAACAGCCCTAAATACTAGGCTGCGAGCTGTATAATTATGCATATAATGATGAATACTATGGCCAATATGATTAGCGTTCTGGGCTTTATCTTAACCCCCAAACTCTCCTCCTCAAAGAACCTTAGTAGCCCGGCGCTTGAGGCCGGCGCCGGGGCGGTCCTAGACCTCCGCCTCTCCCTCCTACTACTCAAGCCAGCCCACCAAATCCAATAGAAAACAAGACTCAACTAATTAATTTTTCTATCCCCTTAGATTTCCACCCTTTCCTTCCCAAGCTTCCTGTCTAGGCATGCTTTAACGAAGCCGTAATATTCTGGGCTCGGCTTTCCAGGTCTGCTCTTGAACTCGCCGTGGAATTGTGAGGCTAGAAAGAAGAATTTGTCCGGTATCTCTAGTATCTCCATCCGCCTCCCATCAGGGCTTCTTCCGGAGAATACTAGTCCATGTCTCTCGAGAATCCCTATATATTCTGGGTTGACCTCATACCTGTGCCTATGCCTCTCATATATTTCCGTTGACCCGTATAGTTTATGGGCGAGAGTCCCCTCCTTCAATATTATTTTGTGGGCTCCTAGGCGCATCGTTGCCCCCTTATATGCCACCTTATACTGCTCCGGCATCAAATCTATGACCGGATGCTGGGTGTTCTCATCTATCTCTGTGCTATTTGCATCCTTTAGTCCGCAAACGTTCCTCGCGAACTCTACAACAGCGAGCTGGAAGCCGTAACAGATCCCGAGGAAGGGTATATTATGCTCCCTAGCAAACTTTATCGCCGCAATCTTCCCGCCAGTGCCACGTGGGCCGAAACCATAGGGAACGAATATACCATCATACTTCTCTAAATCATTAATTTTCTCCGGGTTCTCCTCAAATGTCTCCGCCTCAATATAGTCTATTAGGACTTTTGTGCTGCATGCTGCGCCAGCATGCTTAAAGGCCTCATTCATACTGACATAGCTATCTGTTAGCCCAGTGTACTTCCCAACTAGGGCTATTTTAATGGTGTATTTGCAGTTCTTTAGGACCTCAACAAAACTCCTCCAGCTCTCAATCTTCTCTTTATCTAGGCGGTTTGGAACCAGGCCTAGTCGCCTACATATATAGTCGCCCATTCCCTGCTCATCTAGGATTAATGGAACCTCATATATTGATGGCACATTATATGAGCAGAACACTGCCTCCTTAGGTATTGTTCCGAAGAGGGATATCTTCTCGAGGACTTCTTTGCTGATCATTCTTGTGCATCTTGAGACTATTATGTCCGGCTGGATTCCTATCCTACGCAGTTCATTAACGCTGTGCTGGAGCGGTTTGGTCTTCATCTCGGAGGTTACGTCGAGTATTGGGACGAGGGCAACATGTATGTAGAGTGTGTTCTCATAGCCCTCCTCTAAGCGCATCTGCCTGATGGCCTCTAGGAAGGGCAACCCTTCTATATCACCAACAGTTCCACCACACTCGGTTAGGACGACATCCGCCCCAGACTTCTCGGCAACAACACGTATTCTACGCTTGATCTCATCGGTTATGTGGGGGATTATTTGAACACACCTGCCTAGAAAATCCCCCCTCCTCTCCCTCTCAATAACCGTCTGATAAACCTGCCCAGTCGTAATATTATTCTCCTTAGAGAGGTTTATGTCTAGGAACCTCTCATACCAGCCTAGATCTAGGTCGGTTTCACCACCATCATCCGTAACAAAGACCTCGCCATGAATGTAGGGGTTCATTGTTCCAGCATCAACATTCACGTAAGGATCTATCTTAATCGCCGTAACAGAGAATCCCCTAAACTGGAGCATCTTACCCACGGATGATGTGACTATACCCTTCCCAACAGAGCTTAGGACTCCGCCAGTAACAAAGATGTATTTAACCATGCTGGAGCATCCCCGCGTAAACAAGAAATAAGATTTGTGAGAACTTATTTAAAACAGTAATGTTAATGATTTTTAGCGTCTCTCCTGAACGAAAAATTTTTCTTTTCAGAGACCTTATATATCTGGATTCATCTGTTGAAGGGGAATCCAATATGAGGATTGGCGTCCTAACTGGTGGTGGGGATGCACCGGGGCTTAATGCTGCAATAAGGGCTATTGTAAAGAAGTGTGAGAGGTATGGGTTTGAGGTTCTGGGGATTAGGCGCGGATGGGCTGGGATGCTTGAGGGAGACGCTGTTCCACTGAAATATGAGAATATTAAGGATATAATCTCTATGGGTGGGACAATAATAAAGACTTCTAGGACCAACCCTCTAAAGCAACCAGATGGAATAAAGAGGATATCTGAGAACTTTAAGAAGCTCGGTCTAGACGCTCTTATAGCCATAGGCGGCGATGACACATTAAGTGTTGCTAAAGCTCTAAGCGATGCCGGATTAAATGTTGTTGGAATTCCAAAAACAATTGATTATGATGTTCCGGGAACCGAGCATACAATAGGCTTTGACACGGCGGTTAATGAGGCCATGCACCAGATAGAGAACATTAAGGCTACGGCTGACGCCCATGAGAGGGTCTTCATCGTTGAGATAATGGGTAGGCACGCTGGCTGGATAGCACTATATTCTGGGCTTGCGGCTGGCGCAGACCTAATATTAATACCTGAGGAGCCTTTCAGCATAGAGGATGTGGCGGATTTCGTGAGAAAGAAGCTCGAGAGCGGGCAGAAATCACTCGTTATAGTTATCGCGGAGGGAGCCCTAATAAAGGGCTATAAGGGGCCGATAACAAAGGACATGAAGGTCGACCAGTTTGGACATGTTTATCTCGGCGGCATAGGCGAGTTCCTAGCGAAGGAGCTCGAGAAAATATTGGGGATTGAGACTAGATATGTTGTCCCAGCACATACTATTAGGGGTGGCTCGCCGACTGCTCTAGATCGAGTAATCGCCACAAGATATGGTCTTGCAGCAGTAGACCTAGTTAAGGAGGGCAGGTTTGGCTTAATGGTTGCGCTTAGGGCTGGAAAAATAACCGCCGTCCCGCTTTCTGAGGCTACTGGAAAGACTAAGCAAGTTGATCTAGAATTATATCAGGAGGCTAAGGTCTTCTTCGAGTAACCTAGCAAATCCACTAAGCCCAATTTAAACCTCAATATTTAAGCCCCGCTCCCTAAGGAATTTGTTTAGCTCGTCTCTGTAGGGTAGTGCAGTTATTGCGCCATGTTTTGTGACGACTAATGCCCCAATGGCATTGGCAACCTTAACGCATCTCTCTAGGTCCCAGCCCCTAATCAAACCAACCAGCAGCCCAGCGTTCCATCCATCTCCAGCGCCGGTAGTGTCTATAGGCTTCACCTTGAATGCTGGCTCATAAATGCGCCGCCCATCCCAAGTCTTAACCAGCGCCCCCTTATCGCCTAGCTTTATCCCAACCACGCTAACCCCATATTTTAGGGCTTTATCAGCAGCCTCATCTGGACTGCTCGTTCCAAATATAAATTCAGCCTCTTCCCTAGAAAATGTTGCTATGTCAGAGAGCTTAAGAACCGCGCTATAGAGCCTCCTTAGAGTTCTTTCAGATCTCCACACGTCGAGCCTTAAGGTTGGGTCGAATGAGACCTTAACCCCCATCCTCCTAGCATGTTTTATGGCTGATAAAATAGCCTTCCTCGTCGGGTTCTCTGAGAGGGAGAATCCGGAAACATGTAATATCTTCGCGGAGGAGATATAGTCGTAGTCTATGTCTTCAGGAGAGAGGGAGTCAACCGATGTCCCCTTAACCCATGGGCTCCGATAAAATATGAAGGTGCGCTCACCAGTTTCAGGATCATTTGCAACGAATGCTAATGTTGTCCTCACATTCCCCTTAACCCTAACGCGGGATACATCAACACCATTATCCCTAAGCTCCTTTAGTAAGAAGTGGCCGAAGGGATCATCTCCAACAACAGTGATCGCACCAGCCGTTAAGCCGAGCCTAACCACGCCGACAAGGGTATTCATCGGCGCTCCACCAAAAAATTTTCTGAATGCCGAAGCCTCAAGGTATGAGACTGGCTCGGTGGCAATGAAATCTATTAAGACCTCACCTATGCCCACAATGTCGGGCTTCATCTAATCCCCTAGATCCTACCTTTTCCGCTCCAGCCTCTCAATACCATTCATATATGGTCTTAGAACCTCTGGTATTATAACCGATCCATCCCTCTGCTGGTAGTGCTCTAGGATCGCCATCATTGTCCTACTCGTCGCCAGCGCCGTGCTATTGAGAGTGTGAACATAGCCTTTAGGAGGCTTACCGGGCCCCTCACGATATTTTATGTTGAGTCTTCTAGCTTGGTAATCTGTGCAATTTGAGTTTGAACCTATCTCCCTAAACTTCCCATCAACCATCCAGACCTCGGTATCATATTTCTTGGCCGCAACCGTTCCTATATCGCCAGTGCATACATTAACTACGCGGTAATGTAATCCGAGCATCTGATACATCTCCTCGCAGTTGCGCTGAAGCTCCTCATGGATCTCCCAAGACTGCTCCGGTAGGCAGAAGACGAATTGCTCAATCTTATTAAATTGGTGCATCCTAAAGAATCCCTTAGTATATTTGCCGTGGGCTCCAATCTCCTTCCTAAAGTTCGTGCTGATACCAACAAACTTCAATGGGAGATCACTTTTATCTAGAGTCTCATCCATATACATTGCCGCTATTGGATGCTCACTTGTGGCAATTAAGTAAAGATCTTCGCCTTCAATCTTATACATGACGGTCTCGAAGTCTGCTAGGTCCACTACGCCCTCATAGGGTTTTCTGCGGAGCATGAAAGGCGGCTCAACAAGTATAAAGCCGCGCTTCCTAAGAAAATCTATTGCAAACCTCTGGATGGCTAAATCTAGGAGGACAAGCTCTTCCTTAAAGTAGAAGAAGCCCGATCCCGCAACCTTATTCGCCCTATCCTCATCGACTAAGCCGAGCTCTTTGGCTATTTCTATATGGCTCTTTGGTTGGAAGTCGAATTTAGGCGGTGAACCCCACCTCCTAATCTCAACATTATCATTCTCGTCCTGCCCATATGGAACCGACTCGTGGAGGAGGTTTGGTATGCGCATAAGTAGGTTTATGGATCTCTGCCTATACTCTTCAACCCTATCCTCAAGAGCCTTTATCTCATTCTGTAATTTCTCCGCTTCCATAAGCAGCCGACTATCGACCTCACCCAACTTCTTTATCTGGGCTATCTTAACACTAAGCTCATTCCTCTTTCTCCTAAGATTATTCAGCTCGGTTTGGAGGATCCTCCATTGCCTATCAGTCTCTATGAGCTCATCTAGTATCCTTAGTTTTTCCGGGTCGTTCCTCCGCCTAATATTCTCCCTGACGAATTCCGGATTCTCCCTTATTAGCTTGATATCGATCATCTCTGGACACCTTGTGAATCTCTCTAAAGGATTAGAATAGCACTAAAGTGCGATATAAAGTCATCTTATCAGCAAACCTTTAATATAACCCATCCATTATTTCTGGGTTCGGTGGTAGCTCGGTGTCGAAGAGCATCCGGGTTAAGGATAAGTGGCGTAGCAAAAAATGGTATACCGTCATAGCCCCACCATACTTTGGAGGCGTCGAGATAGGCTCTATACCAGCTGATGACCCCCAGAAGATCCTCGGGAGGGTTGTTGAGGCAACCCTATATGATATAACGGAGGACTTCGCACACCAATATCTTAAGACATACTTTCAAGTTATAGGTGTGGATGGTAAGAGGGCCCTAACAATATTTAAGGGGCATGAGTATTCTAGGGACTATCTCAGGAGCCTAGTTAGGAGAAAGACAACTAAGGTTGATGGAATATTCGATATTACAACGAAAGACGGCTATAGATTGAGGGTTGCAGCATGCGCCTTCACAACGACCAGAATAAAGACCTCACAGGAGAGGGAGATACGCGCAATAATGAGGAGGATTATTGAGGAGAAGGCCAAGACGCTCAACTTCGACCAGTTCGTTCAGGAAGCCGTCCTCGGCAAGATAGCCTCAGACATATATAATGAAGCCAAGAAGATAGCCGCACTACGCCATGTTGGGATAAGAAAGACGAAGCTCCTCTCGAAACCCGAGATTCTTGAGGTTAAGGCCATCGAGAAACCTATAGAAGCGGCTGAGGAAGCCCAGCCTGAAGGGGATGAGTCAGCCGAGACCTCTCTCAGCCAAGAGGATGCGGAATAACATTATATGATTCTAAAAATGGGTCAATCATCTTCTTTCTTAAGGAGAAGGGTTGCTAGGGAAGCAGCCCTCCTACTATATACGCTGCAGGAGAGGGAGTTTAAGCAGGCTAAGGAGAGGGCTGCTAAAGCATTGGGCGTTAGGGTTCTACCAACCAACCTAGAGGTTGCTGAGGAGCTGGACTCTATCGCTGATGAGTATGAGGGCGATGCGAGATGGGAGCGCCTAATACGTATGCGTAGGGAAGCCCTCGAGATAATGGAGGCTCTTAAGGATTTTAGTCCTAGGCTTATAGGCAGCGTTTGGAGGGGGACTGTAAACAGGAATAGCGATATAGATATAGTAGTCTTCTCGCAAAGTAGCAGATCCGTTATAGAAGCCCTTAGGGGGAAGAGCTTAGAAATAGTGGGGGTTGAGAGAACACCCGCCGCTAAGGACGGGAGCGGTGAGGCAACGCACATATTTATTAAACTTCCATCTGGAGATGAGGTTGAGGTGGTTGTGAGAGGCCTTGAAGATATGAATAGGGAGGAGCGCTGCGAAATATATGGGGATGTTAAGAGGGGGCTAAGCCTAGATCAGCTGAGGGAGGTTTTGCGAAGTAATCCGCTCCAGAGGTTCATTCCAAGAAAGAGGGAGAGTCTGGGTGAAGTGCAACCCTAAAAAATGTTTTAAGTATGGTTCACCAAGAATTTTTTGATGGTGTGGAGCAGGAGAATAATGGAGATAGATAAAGAGCAATTTAGGAAGATGTTCCCAAACCTCGCTAGGGAGATTGAGGGTGGAGAGAGCAAGATAACGATATCTTCTGTAAGGCTGGATCCAGAGGAGGGTGAGAGGGCTGCCTCAAAGAAATTTGATGGATACAACCCAGACGTGATCGACTTTCTAAGAAGATGCGATAATGAGGAGCAGGCTGAGGAGATAATAGCCTATCTGGAGAGGCGGGGTGAGATAAGCCACCAGTACGCCTCAAGCCTAAGAAAGCAGCTTAAGGAGAAGGGTGTTAGGAGTTTTGGGCCAAAGAAGGGCGAAGCATATTATCTTAGGGAGGCTGGATACAAGTAGCTGAGATCATAGTTACGCGTAACTTTTAAAAGGCTATAGGATTACATATTCCCTAAACTGTCCAATCTCCTAACAATACGTAATGGGGCCTGCATAAGTTGGGATGTAAGTATAGGTCTCTGGTAATCCATCTTCTTCTATTCTCTCTCATAATCCTCTATCTGCCCACAAGCATTATTCAGGCTGAGAATAACTCTGCCCAGTATTATGGGAGGGTGTCCGTCGGTGTAGAGAGGAGGGTAGAGTTCCTCAGCGGCGGCTACATTAGGATAAATGATACATTCACCCTCTCCTTGAATATTTCTGAGAGCGAGTCTCAGCCCACCGGGGCTACAGCGTATCTCACCGACTACACTGTTGGCGTGCCAAAAAATTACAGCAATAACTTAGTCTATTACTCGGCCCATGACTTTAGAGGCGAGATGCTCATAACGGCTCTGGAGGATGAGGGGGGATTCTTATGGTTAAAATTATCCTTCCCCGAGCCGATCACGCTTGCCGGTGATGGAATATACAATTTCACGGTGACTTATGTCTTTTCCGATATGATTAGGAGGGAGGCTGGTAGGGTCTTTCGAGCCGAGTTTCCGCTATATCCCAGCCTAAGGGAGGAGGCAGCCTACTGTAATGTTACGGTTGTCTTCCCATCAGCTGCATCGGTCTCAGAGAGCGATTATCCGAGTGATGTCTTCATTAACAAGACTAGCGACAACAGAATCCTATGTAATTCCACCAGCCCGCTCATGGCATACGCAAACATTTCCTCATGGGCTAGGTTCTCAAGCACAACCTTCAGCCTACTAAAATTTCTAAATATGAGGAGGGAGATTAATATTGAGGGCTGGGGCAAGATTAGTGTAACAGACTTCTACGAGATAAGCGTGGTTAATAATAATGTTATAGGGCTTAATCTCCCATCTGGCGCATCAGGCATAGTAGTTTATGATGCCTACGGGCAATATGAGAAGAGCAATATAATTATCTCGGAGATGGAGGACTCAGTGTCCGTTAAGGTTATATTGGGTGAGAAACTCACGGATTATGGAGGTGGCAGAATAGCCGTATCCTATACGCTTCCCTTCTGGAAATATATTGTTAGGGAGGGATGGCAGAACTATATATTAAACATAAATCTCACCAAGCCCGACGAGTGGGTGATAGATCATGCATCAATCATAATCGTCCTACCTGAGGGTGCTAGCATCATCCAAGAGAATGGTGTAAACCTAGCATCTAGTAAGGTCGGTTTATTCCAAGAGAGGGTGGCCGCCGAATACTATAGAGTTACGAGATATCAGAGTTTAGGCCTAAGCATAAAATACCAGTATATGATTTTGTGGGCTGCATTTAGACCGACCCTGCTGGCTAGCGCCATAGCTGGTATAATAGGCTTAGCCGCAATAACTGTTAGGTTCATGAGGCTGGGTAGGGTCAGGGCCGTCATCCCAGCAGCGCATGTTCCGCCCGAAACCCTGAAGAGGTTTATTGAGACCTATGAGGAGAAGATTCGCATAATTTCTGAAATAGACAGTTTGGACCAGCAGTCTAGGAGGGGTAAGATATCAAGACGCCATTATAGGCTCCAAAGGAGGCTCCTAGAAGAGCGCCTATCAAACATCCAGAAGGGCATTAACGAGCTCAAGGCGGATATAGAGTCTGCTGGGGGCCACTACACTGACCTAATGAGGCGGCTGGAGGCTGCGAGCGCAAACATAGAGACTGTAAAAAGAAGTATTGCTGAGGTTGAGATTAGATATGCGCGTGGCGAGATATCGGCCGAGACCCGTCGGAGGCTCATTGAGGAGTATGAGCGTAGGAAGAGGGAGTCTGAAATCGAGATAGATGATGTTCTTTTAAGCCTTAAAGAGGAGATTTCGTGATTTACTCCCCTTATTCGGATTCCGAATCGGAATAAGTAGGAAATCTGATATGTTTTTTCAATACAGTTTTGTTTTATGGCGGTAAGGGGGATGTCGCCGAGAATATTTTGGAGAGACCTACAAGATTATTTTGGTCTCTCAGAGTATGAGGCAAAGGCCTACGAGTTTCTGGTGGGGGAGGGCCCCTCAACCGCTAGGAGGATAAGTGTGGCATGTGGGATTCCAAGGACGAAGATCTATGAAACCCTAAAGAAGCTCATTGAATATGAGATGATCATTGAGGTCCCGGTCAATCCTAAGCGCTTCGCGGCTCTGCCACCAAGCGAAGTCTTAAGGCCCATACTTAAGCTTCAAAAGATGGCTATTAGACGCTTTAATGAAATTGTTTGGAGTTTGCAGAAGAGATATGAGAGGACGATATCTTTAACCAGCATGTTGAGGGGGGAGTTCTGGCTCTTCCTCGGATCAGATACTATAAAGGGTGTTTCAGACGTGTTATCTAAGGCGAGAAGGGAGATCGTCACCCTACTCTCATGGGGTTCCTTTGCTCAATTCTACAATGTTTTTGGGAGACTACTTGATGGATTAGTTGAGCGTGGGGTGAAAGTTCAAGTGTGCTTCTCAGCCGACTCGGAGATAGATCGAAGAATCTGCAGAAATATAGGCTTAAACTATAAGGTTGTCAACATTAACCTATCCTCCTCAATAATTTTCCTAAGGGTTGACGATGAATATTTAATAGTATATGTGCCGCTTAGAAGCAGTGGACTAACCAATGGCGATGGCGTAGCGGTTCTACTCAAAAATCGAATATTAAGCAGCTTACTCGATGAGGTTCTCTGGGGTTCGTCGCGATTGGAGGGAAGGGGCCAATCAATAAATCATCTGATGGGGTTAGCACCCCCGGCTGCACACCAACACTAATATAACTCATTTTGAAATCGTGAGTTTTCACTCATACGCTTCGACATCTTCTTTTAGAGAGGAATTGCACCCCAATAATTACTAGCTGATAAGCTATGATCCATAGCATAGAGTATAATGGCCCATAGTAATTGTGGAAGCGCTGGACCTCTAGGGATGTAGCACCATACTCCACCGCTAACATGAAAATTCTCACTATTCTCAAAGCATTAATGAGGTATGTGATTATAGCGCCTATTAAGAAGTAGGCTGCTTTCCGCCTCCACGAAAAATCCTCATCCTTCAAAAATAATATAGTTATGACCGAGTATATTATGAGACTATCTATGCCGGAGCACGGCCAAGCTATGCCGAATGCAGCCTCCCCCCTATCGCTCCAAACCCTTAAAACTGGTGTCTTATAGGACTGCCCCTCTAGATCAACCCTATAGCCCATTAAGGCTAGGAGGTTCGATGCTAATATCGCTGTGGATGGGACGAGTATCTGGAATGGTGTAAACTCTCCGAAGGGATAGAGGTTATCTATGAGGTAGATTGCGCCCAAAATCCCTATTAGGGTTATTGGTAGGAGGAAGTATCTTAAGCCTTTAATGCCGTAAGCCAATACTGCCATGACTAGAGATAGTATTGTGAAGACAAGATATTCTACTGTGAGCGGCATTGTTCTCGACCACCAATCCAGCCCATAATGTTTGGGGGATATTTCCATTATTAGCGTGTTGAGGCCGGAGAAGTATGCAGCTAAAACATATACTGTTGGGAGTAGGGACACGATAAATAGCGTTATTAGGCGGCTGGACCTAACCTCCTGAATCTTTAATGGGATCTCCTTCCAATTCATGGAGAGTTCAAGGGAGGAAAGCCATAGAAAGAAGAGGTAGTATGCTCTGCCCTTCCAAGTCTCCTCATATGAGCTCGGATATAAAATCCACAATATGAGGAAGGATATTGCGAAGGACACGACGAAGAGAACCTTTAATATACTAAACAATCGAATTTTTATGGTGGTCGAAGCCTTCTCTCTCAGCAGCCGCACTAAAATGCGCAGTAAATTTGCCATCACCTAAACAACCCTAACAACAAGATCCTACAAAGATAAAAATCTTTTGTGGAATTTAAGAGAGCATGTCTTTTGCATCAGAAATACCAGCTAAAACCGGATGGAAAATTTTCCCCATTAAATAGACCAGTATCTTGATTGAACCCTCTTTACAGCCTCAATTATTTTCTCCGCCCCCTTCTGGGCTGCTAGATTTATGGGCGGCCTCCTATCCATAATTTTAATCGCCATGCCAGCCATTCTAGCTATGCATGCTGCAGCAGCCCTTCTGAGCAGCCAAGTGTTATATCCGCCCTCTAGAACCGCCACCAACCTACCACCGCACACTTTATGCGCCAGATCATGTATTACGCCGAAGATTTTTGGGTATATTTGGGCTGATAGGGCTAAGTTTCCAATACCATCCCTATAATATCCGTCGAAGCCGGCTGAGACAAGTATGAACTGCGGCCTATACTGTTCCGCTATGGGTAGAACTACTGTCTTCATGGCCCTCCAGTATGCTGGGTCGCCTGATCCATATGGAAGCGGTATATTAACTGTGTATCCGCGCCCCTCACCAGCGCCAACCTCCCATATGAAGCCCGTTCCGGGAAATTCCCTTGGATCCTCATGTATGCTCATGTAGAGCACGCTGCTGGTGTCATAGAATATGTCCTGTGTCCCATTACCATGATGTGTGTCTATATCGAGGATTAGAATCCTCTCCAGCCCATGCTTCCTCTGTAGGTATCTTGCCGCTATGGCAACATTATTGAATATGCAGAATCCCTCTGAGTAGTCCGGACCAGCATGGTGGCCCGGGGGCCTAATAAGCGCAAATGCATTACTGAACTCGCCAGAAATAACCCTCTCCACAGCCTCGATTGCGCCCCCAGCGGCCATTATAGCGACATCAAAGCTCTCTGCGGATACTTCGGTCTCCTCGTCAAGCAGTCCTCCCCCAGCGCTACATATGGATCTAACCCTATTTATATGCTCAGCTTTGTGGATTGACTCTAGATCCTCCATGCTTGCTGGCCTAGGCTCTATTAGCCTAATGCATCCAGTCTCGATTAGGCGGCTCTCTAATATGCCATTTATTATTGCAGTTAGTCGCCGTGGCCTCTCTGGATGCCGGCCTCCAGTTCTATGATCTAGGTATCTTGGCGTGTATATTATTGCCGTTCCCATCCCCTAAACCACCAATCCCCGAAATATCTGGCTGACCAATTCATGCATCTTTAATCCTTTTCTCCGCGCTATCCTATTAAGGGCTTTACTCACTCCACTCCCATACTGAATTGCCTTCTTAGGTCTGAGATAGACCTCCTGTGGAAGACCCATATGTCTAGCCAGATGCCTAAGTATCCTCTTCCTTAGGGGGTCATCTGCGGACGCAATCTTCATGCTCGCCGGTAAGCTGAGCGCTAGCGATGCTAGATCATAATCTACGTAGGGAAATATGACCTCGACACTATGGAAGGAGCACACCTTCTCCTCCGGCTCCAAACTGGCCTCATGAAGCCTTAGCACATCGTTATATAGGGTTTGCTCAAGATCCTTCTCCGACCGACAATAATCCTTAAGATACTTGTGGTAGCCAGCGAAGAGCTCATCGCTTCCCTGACCTGAGAGCATAGCCCTAAAGCCCATTCCGGAGGAGGTCTCAGCTGCCCAGAATAATGGAATATATATTGACGCCTTGAGGGCGTTGTCCTCCTCAATCAACCAAATAACCTTAGGTAATGTTTCCTCAACATCCTCAATCGTGTAGGCTTTGGCCTTAATTGGAAGCCCTATCTCGCCGGCAACCTTCTCAGCATGCTCCAGATCCTCGGAGCCTTCAAGCCCAACTGATATGAGAAGCGGCCTCACACCGGCCTCAACCGCCAGGGCAGCTATAACCGTGCTATCTAGGCCTCCGGAGAAGGGAACTGAGACCGCCTCTAGGCCCACCGTTCTCTTTCTAACCGACTCTAGAAGGATCCTATGGAGCTCTTGAACGGCTTCCACCCCACCAATCAATCTAATTTTAGGCTTCTCTAGGGTCTTAACTGGCCGGATTATTAGGCTACTCTCCGATATCTCGACTAGGCTGCCGGGTGGAAGGGACCTTATACATTCATCTCCTATCCCCAGAGCCCACAGAGCCTTACGCTCAGAGGCCAGAGCATAGAGCCGCTCGCTCACGCCAAGATAGAGCGGCTTAGCCCCCATAGGATCTCTCCCAGCAAACATTCTACCACTATCCTCTAGGATTACGAAAGCGAATGATCCATCCACATCGCGAATTATACTCTCAGCAGCATCTTTAGCACTACTAAACCGCCCAACTATATTGGAGATAGCGCTGGCCCCAAGCGGAGGCCTAAATCCCCTTCCATCAAAGGCAATCCTAAACTCACCCCACTCAATAGGCTGTGGTGCGTCACCCAGCAGTATGGGATTAAAGATATAACCCAGCGCGATGCTGGATTTAGTATCCCTCAATAGGGTGGTTAGGCTCTCGAGATCCTCAAATCCAAATGTCGCAGAATCCGTTGATACACCATAAACGGCACCCCTATGCCTCAATACGCCTAGTACTTTAATGGCTTCCGGAATGACGTTCTCCCCGCGCCTAGAGACCAAAGATATTAGGCCGCCCACAGCCGAGACCCCACAACCATACAATTCAATAATCCAAAATTTTAAGGCTCCTGAATTCGACTGCTGAAAAGCATATGCTTGGGCTAGAGGGAGAGGCTATTTTGGGAGATAGGGAGGTATCTACACCATAAGCGATTAAGCTAATAAGTGTGAATAATAGCATTTATATCGGTGGCAGCAGCATAACCACCCTCAGAGGCGGATTGCATTGCCCATACTCCCCATAGATGCCGGGCGATATGGAACCCCCGAGATGCTCAAGGTATTCGAGGAGGAAAATTACATCCAGAGAATGCTCGATGTAGAGGCCGCACTCGCATGGGCCCAGAGCGAAGTCGGCGAAATCCCAAAAGAGGCAGCCGAGAAGATCATGGAGATGGCATCAACAAAATATGTTAAGGTCAGCCGAGTAAAAGAGATTGAGAAGGAGATAAAGCATGATGTCATGGCCCTTGTTAGGGCCCTATCAGAGGTCTGCGGGCCGAGCGGGGCATACGTCCACCTAGGAATAACAAGCTACGATGTGGTTGATACGGCTAGGGCCCTCCAAATCAGGGATGCATTAGACATAATTGAACGGCGCCTAAATGAACTGGAGCTAGTCCTCCTGAACCTAGCCGACAAATATAAGAGCACGATAATGATGGGGCGGACCCATGGGCAGCATGCCCTCCCAATAACATTTGGGCTCAAAATGGCGGTTTGGATGAGGGAGGTCTCGAGACACATACAAAGGTTGAGGGATTGTAGAAGGCGCATTCTGGTTGGAAAGATAACTGGCGCGGTTGGAACGCAGGCTGGCTTAGGCCAAAACGCCCAAAAGATCCAGAGGCTCGTTATGGATAGGCTTGGGCTTCAGCCCCCAGAGGTCACAACCCAGATAATTCAGAGGGATAGGCACGCTGAGCTCATATGCCTTCTAGCGATCATAGCCTCCTCACTAGACAAGTTTGCGACCGAAATAAGAGAGCTCCAGAGGACTGAGATAGCCGAGGTCTTCGAGCCCTTCGAGAGGCAGAAGCAAGTTGGGAGCTCAACAATGCCCCATAAACGCAACCCTGAGATATGTGAGAGGGTATGTGGGCTGGCGAAGGTTGTTAGGAGCCTAGTTATCCCAGCCCTAGAAAATATCCCCACATGGAACGAGAGGGATCTAACACAGTCATCGGCCGAGAGATTCATCATACCCGAGGCATTCATCCTAGTTGATTACATGCTGAGCCTAATGATATGGGTCCTCTCAAACCTAGAGGTTGACGAGGAGAGAATGCGCAAAAACATGGAGTTAACTGAGGGAAGAGCCCTCTCAGAAGCCGTCATGATAGCACTAGTTAGGAAGGGAATGAACCGACAGGATGCGCATGAACTCCTAAGGCAGCTAGCCATCAAAAGCGCCATAGAGAAAAGACACTTTAAGGAGATCCTCCTAAACAATGAGACCATAAGAAAATTCCTCTCTGAGGAAGAGGTTAGTGAGGCGCTGGACCCAAAAAATTACCTTGGCACAACGATCGAGCAGATAGAGAATGCCATAAAAATAACTAGGCTTGAGAGGCTTGAGAGGGGCCTAAAAGATTAGGGGTCACACCCCTGAGAAGGCCGTAGAGGAGGATAGGGTATTCGGGGAGATAGGGAGGTATCATCCCAATGATAGCAAAAGATTTTTAAGCAACATCCGCATACTACTATCCGGTTCTTCCCCCGGAGGGCGAAAAGTGAGGGATATACGGGTACGGAGGGATCGCTACCTCCATAGCGTGCGCTGATCCTGAAGCCCAAACCCCCTCCATGCACAAAACAGCTCAGAAAGATTTTTGGGAAGAGCCCCGGCAAAATAACATTCCACACAGTGTTCTGTGGGCCATAAAATCTTTGGAGAGGTGCTTCTCGAATGGTTAGGATGAGTGGTGCAAGAGCCCTAGTTGAGGCCCTAAAAAGGGAGGGCGTCGAGGTTATATTCGGCATACCGGGAGGCGCAATACTACCAGTATATGATGTGCTATACGACTCAGACATAAAGCATATTTTAATGCGCCACGAGCAGTGCGCCGCCCACGCCGCCGATGGATACGCCAGAGCCAGCGGTAGGGTCGGCGTATGCATGGCCACCTCAGGCCCGGGTGCAACAAACCTAGTTACTGGGATCGCAAACGCCTACATGGATTCATCGCCCATAATTGCCATAACCGGGCAGGTTCCCAGAGCATTTATAGGGAAGGATGCATTCCAAGAGACCGATATAATAGGCATAACAACGCCAATAACCAAATGCAACTTCCAAGTTAGGAATGCAGCAGATATACCAAAAATCGTTAAGACAGCATTCTACATCGCCTCAACCGGTAGGCGAGGCCCAGTTCTCATAGACCTACCAAGAGACACGCAGCTCGAGGAGGCTGAGATGAACTTTGATGAGAAGATTGAGCTCAGAGGATATAAGCCAACATACGACCCCCATCCACTGCAGGTTGAGAAGGCTGTTCAATTACTGATTCAGGCGGAGCGCCCGGTTATAGTTGCTGGAGGGGGCGTCATAGCCTCAAACGCATGCTCCGAGCTTATCGCATTGGCCGAGACACTACTAGCACCGGTTGCAACAACATTGATGGGTAAGGGCGCCATACCTGAGGACCATCCACTCTCCCTCGGGATGCTTGGGATGCATGGGACCGTCGCAGCCAATTATATAGTCCAAGACGCGGATGTCCTACTGGCTGTTGGAATGAGGTTCTCAGATAGAAGCACGGGGAATATTAGGGCCTTCTGCCCAAATGGGAAGATAATTCATGTAGACATAGACTCCTCCGAGATAGGAAAGAACATTAAACCCCACATTCCAATAGTCGCCGACGCCAAAAAAGCCCTACAAGCCATACACAGCCACCTAATCGAGAAGTTCAAGAGGAAGGAGCGGTCAACATGGCTAAGTAGGGTCCAAGAGCTCAAGAAGATACATGAGGAGATGATAAAGTCTGAGGGAGATGGGATTAAGCCGCCGGCCCTGATGGCCGAGATCAGGCGGCTCCTACCGAACGATGCAATAGTGACGACCGAGGTTGGCCAGAACCAGATGTGGGCAGCCCTATATTTAAAAACCTATAAGCCCAGGACATTCATAAGCTCGGGCGGCTTAGGAACAATGGGATTCGGATTCCCAGCGGCGATAGGTGCTAAGGTTGCATGCCCAAATGTTCCAGTTGTCGATATAGCCGGGGACGGAAGCTTCATAATGACAGAGCAGGACTTAGCCTCATCGGTTGCATGGAAGATTCCAGTCATAGTAGTCGTCTTGAACAATTCCGTCCTCGGCATGGTCGCCCAATGGCAGAGGCTCTTTTATAGGAGGCGATACTCGGCAGTCGACCTCAAAGGCATACCAGACTTCGTTAAGCTGGCTGAGGCATATGGAGCGCAGGGATTCAGAGCCCAGTCAATCGAAGAGTTTAGGGCGGCATTTAAAGAGGCTCTAAATAGTGATGTAACAACAGTAATAGATGTTCCAATATCGTCGGAGGAGAACGTTATGCCCATGGTCCCGCCGGGGAATAGCCTTAAAGACATAATGTTGAGTTGATGGCTATGGAGGGGAAGAAAGAGGATATCTACATGATATCGGCCATAGTTGAACATAAGCCTGGAGTATTATATAGCGTCTCAAACATGTTTAGGAGGAGAGGCTTCAATATAGAGAGCATATCAGTTGGGGAGTCTGAGCAACCCGATCTAGCTAGGATGACCATAACAATAAAGGGGGATGAGGACACCGTTGAGCAGGTTGTCAAGCAACTGAAGAAGCTCATAAGCGTCGTTAAAGTCAGCATACTAGACCCGAAAAATACTGTTTCTAGGGAGCTGGCGCTCATAAAAGTGAATACGCCCGACGCCAGAATAAGATCTGACGTAATAAATTACACGGAGATCTTTAAGGGGCACGTCGTTGATGTAGCCCATGAATCACTGATAATAGAGATAACTGGCGACACGGATAAAATAAATGCCTTCATAGAGCTTATGAGACCCTTTGGTATAAGAGAGATTGCAAGAACCGGCATAGCCGCCCTCCCGAGAGGGATGAGATCTACCAGAATGGAATAATAACATATTGGGAGGAATTTTAATGGTTAAAGTGTATTTCGATAAGGATGCAAACCTTGATTTAATCAAGGATAAGGTAATAGCCGTAATAGGTTATGGAAGCCAAGGACACGCCCAAGCCCAAAACATGCGCGACTCCGGCTTAAACGTTATTATCGGGCTTAGACCCGGAGGCGAATCTTGGAAGAGGGCTATAGAGGACGGCTTCGACGTTTACCCAATAGCTGAGGCCGCTAAGATGGGCGACATAATATTCATGCTAATCCCAGACATGATACAGCCAGCAGTATATAGGGAGCATATTGCTCCGAACCTCTCAGAGGGTAAGGTATTGGATTTCGCACATGGATTCAATATACACTTCAAACAGATAACTCCGCCAAAAAATATTGACGTAATAATGGTTGCGCCTAAAAGCCCGGGGCCAAGGCTCCGCGAAACATATCTAAATGGGTTCGGCGTCCCAGCCCTAATAGCAGTCTACCAAGATTATTCAGGTAGGGCTAAGGACATCGCCCTAGCAGTAGCTAAAGCCTTGGGATGCACTAGGGCCGGTGTCATAGAGACAACTTTTAAAGATGAGACTGAGAGCGATCTCATCGGCGAGCAGACAGTTCTGGTTGGCGGCCTCATTGAGCTGATTAAGAAGGGCTTTGAGGTTCTTGTTGAGTGTGGATATCCGCCTGAACTCGCATATTTTGAGGCATGCAACGAGGCCAAGCTGATAATGGACCTTATATATGAGAGGGGTATAACCGGCATGCTTAGAGCCGTCTCGGACACGGCCAAATATGGTGGTCTGACGGTTGGGCCAAAAGTCATAGATGATCATGTTAAGGAGAATATGCGCAGAGCAGCCAGAGAAGTCCAAAGCGGAAAGTTCGCCCAGGAATGGATAAGCGAGCATGCGTCTGGGGAGAAAACCCTTAAAGCTCTCATGAAGGAGATTGAGGAGCACCCCCTCGAAAAGGTTGGATCCATTATACGTAAAATGTCTGGATTGGAGAAGTAACTATTTTGAGTGGCGATGAAGCCAATGGCGGGAATGACAATATCCGAGAAGATTCTTGCAGCTGCCTCCGGGAAAGATTATGTTAGGCCGGGCGAGATTGTCGATGCAAGGGTTGACATGGCAATGGTAAATGAGATAACTGGGCCCCTAGCCATACAGACCTTTAAGCGCATAGGACTAAAAAATGTCTGGGATAACCAGCGCATAGTCCTAGTCCTAGACCACCAGGTTCCAGCAGACTCGGTTAAGTCGGCTGAACTACATAAGATCATGAGGGAATTTGCCAAAGAGCAGAACATTCCATTTCTCTATGATGTTGGCGATGGAGGTATATGCCACCAGATCATGGTTGAGAGGGGACATGTTAGGCCGGGCGAGCTCATAGTCGGCGCCGACTCACATACATGCACATATGGAGCCCTAGGGGCATTTGCAACAGGGATAGGCTCAACGGAGATGGCTGCCGTATTCGCGACTGGCAAACTCTGGCTGAAAGTCCCTTCAACAATAAGAATTAATGTTACTGGGCGGTTCAGCGATTTTGTAACCCCAAAAGACCTGATATTGGATGTTATTGGTAGGGTTGGGGCTGATGGAGCAATATATAAGGCTGTAGAGTTCACCGGCCCGACAATAAGCGAGATGGATATCAGCGGCCGCCTAACCCTATGTAATATGACCGTTGAGATGGGAGCTAAAACCGGTATAATCGAACCTGACGAGAAGGTAATACAATATGTTAGGGAGCGGACGAATAGGCCATTCAAGATCTTTAGGAGCGATGAGGACGCGAACTACGAAAGAACACTAGAATTCAATGTGGACAATCTAGAGCCCATGGTTGCATGCCCACACTCAGTCGATAATGTTAAGCCAGTTAAGGAGGTTGAGGGTGTGGAGATCAACCAGGCATTTTTGGGCTCATGTACAAACGGCCGGCTAGAGGATTTGGAGTTGGCCGCGAGAATATTGAGGGGTAGGCGGGTTAAGAAGGGTGTTAGGATGCTCGTCACCCCAGCCTCATCGGAAGTTTACCTGAAGGCTCTCGAGATGGGGATCCTAGAGGTCTTTGTTAGGGCTGGGGCATGCATCTGCAACCCAACATGCGGAGCATGCTTTGGAGGGCATATGGGACTGCTGGCCGCTGGCGAGATCTGCATAAGCTCCTCTAACAGAAACTTCGTTGGGAGAATGGGTAGTCCAGAAGCCCAAATCTACTTGGCCTCTCCAGCAACAGTCGCCGCATCAGCAGTTGAGGGGAAAATAACCGACCCAAGAAGGTTTCTGGGGGGTGCGTAATGAAGGTTTCTGGGAGAGCCATAATATTTGGCGACAACGTGAATACGGACGTCATAATTCCAAGCAAATACCTTACATCCCTAGACCCAAATGAGCTAGCTAAGCATGCTATGGAAGGCATAGATCCAAGCTTCCCAAGTAGGGCTAAGAGCGGCGTAATAATTGTTGCTGGAAGGAACTTTGGCTGCGGCTCAAGCCGAGAGCAAGCCCCCATAGCGCTCAAATACTCCGGGGTTAAGTGTGTAGTAGCGGAGTCATTTGCGCGCATATTCTATAGGAACGCCATAAACATAGGTTTACCGGTCCTAGAGTCTCCTGGAATTAGGGGTTTAGTTAATGAGGGAGATACGCTAACAGTGATTCTGGATGAGGGGAAGATCATAAACGAGAGTAAAAATATAATTGTTAAGGCAAATAGGCTTCCAAACTTCATTCTTGAAATTATTATGGATGGAGGTTTAATTGAGCATCTAATAAAAACCATGAGAGGTGAGAGATATGAAGTATAAGATTGCCCTGATACCCGGTGATGGGATAGGTCCAGAATTAACCGAGACAACAATACGAGTCCTAAATGCTGTTCAAAGAAGGTTTAATCTGAACCTGGATTTTGTTGAGCTAGAGGCTGGGGATGCATGCTTTGAGAGGAGGGGAACGGCGTTACCGGAGGAGACGATTAAGGCAATACGTAACTCACATGTCTGCCTTAAGGGGCCGGTTGGCGAGACCGCCGCTGACGTTATCGTTAGGTTGAGGATCATGTTCGATTTATATGCGAATATTCGCCCAATAAAGTCCTATCCAAACGCTCCATGTCTAAGGGACGATATAGACCTAGTCTTCGTTAGGGAGAACACCGAGGACCTATATAAGGGATTCGAGTTTAAGATAGGCGGAGACACAGCTATAGGCTTAAGGGTAATAACGCGGAGGGGATGCGAGCGCATAGCCAGAAAAGCCTTTGAGCTAGCGGCAAAAAGGAATAAGAAGCGTAGAGTTACAGCCGTCCACAAGGCGAACGTTATGCGTGTGACATGCGGACTATTCGCGGAGGTCTGCCGCAGCATAGCAAAGGAGTACCCCAACATAGCCTTCGACGAGCAATATGTTGATGCGGCATCGATGAGGCTGATAAAAGAGCCCCAGAACTTCGATGTTATAGTGACGACAAACATGTTCGGTGACATACTCTCAGACGAGGCCGCGCAGCTCGTCGGCGGACTGGGCATGGCTCCCGGAGGGAATATAGGCGACGACTTTGCGATATTCGAGCCGATCCATGGATCAGCGCCTACTAGGGTTGGTAAGCACACGGCCAACCCATGCTCTATGATACTCGCGGCCAAAATGATGCTTGAGTGGCTCGGCGAAAAATATGGTGATCGAGCATGCGTATTGGCTGCTGGAGCAATAGAATCTGGATTAATATCAGCCCTAAAGAAGGGCCTATCAGTCCCAGACCTAGGTGGAAAGTTAAAGACTTTTGAGATGGGAGAGGCAATAGCTAATGAAATAATGGAATTAAACCTTTAGGGGGATTTATGTTTGGATCCCGACTACATAAGGATATTTGATACAACCTTACGTGATGGTGAGCAAACTCCCGGAGTATCCCTAACACCCGAGGAAAAGATGGAGATAGCCCTCCAGCTCGATAAGCTGGGCGTAGACGTTATTGAGGCCGGATTCCCATCAGCTTCTAGGGGTGAGCAGAAAGCCCTTAAGGAGATAGCGAATGCTGGCTTAAGGGCCCAGGTCTGCGCATTGGCCAGAGCCTTAAGGAGCGATATTGACATAGCATTAAATTGTGATGTCAAGTATATTCATACTTTTATCTCGACATCAGATGTGCAGATGAAGTATGCCCTAAATATGACTCCGGATCAGGTTGTGGAAGCCGCCGTAGATTCCATACAATATATTAAGGATCATGGGGTCATATGTGAGTTCTCACCTATGGATGCAACTAGAACAGACATGGATTTTCTTAAGAGGGTTTGTAAGGCTGCTGAGGAGGCTGGCGCAGACTACATTAATATACCGGACACAGTTGGAATTATGACTCCCAAGGCCATGGAGAGATTAATTAGGGAGCTGAAGGAAGTAGTAAATGTTCCCTTAAGCGTCCACTGCCATAATGACTTTGGGCTTGCAGTTGCAAACTCGCTTGCTGGGGTTGAGGGCGGGGCCAGCCAAGTCCACGTGACAGTTAATGGTTTGGGTGAGAGGGCTGGGAACGCCGCCCTAGAGGAGGTCGTTATGTGCCTCCACCTACTCCATAATAAGAGGACTGGCATAAACACGAGACTAATCTATGAAACCTCAAAGATTGTTTCGCGCTTAACAGGCGTTGTGATACAGCCAAACAAGGCTATTGTTGGGGAGAATGCCTTTGCTCACGAATCTGGCATACATACTAGGGGTGTAGTTGTTAAGCCCCTAACATTCGAGCCGTTCAGCCCGGAGCTAGTTGGCAGAAGACGTAAGCTCATCGCTGGGAAACATGCTGGCAGGCATGGGATTAAAGCCGAGCTAGAAGATGCTGGCTTCCACCCAACCGAGGAGCAACTTAGGGAGATAGTTGCCCGCGTCAAGGAGCTCGGTGACAAAGGTAAGACCGTGACGGATGCGGACCTATTCGCTATTGCTAGGGCTGTCATGGGCAAGACGGCTGAGGAGAAGATTATTGAGTTAAGCGATTTGGCAGTGGTCACGGGGATTAGGGTGATCCCGACAGCATCAGTTAAGCTGATTATTGATGGCAAGGAATATGTTGCGGCTGAGACCGGCGTTGGGCCGGTTGACGCCGCGATCAAGGCAATACAGAAGATCACGAGTACTCTAGCGGATGTTAGGTTGAAGGAGTATAGGCTTGAGGCCCTAACCGGTGGATCAGATGCTGTGGCCGAGGTTATAATTAAGGTTGAGGATAGGGAGGGAAATGTTGTCTCAGCGCGGGGCGCAAGAGAGGATATTGTTATGGCGAGTGTAGAGGCCATGATAAACGGTATAAACAAGATCCTTCTCAAGAAGCTTAGAAAAGCCTAGCTTAAGCCGTATATTGATGTTATCTTCAGCCTTATCATGGCTCATAAAGGTTAAAAGGGATTTTAAAGAGACTTTTCTGGGAGGATTGAACCTTGATAGGTAAGCTCCCACTGAACTTTATGCTCAAGTATGTTTATCCTAGGATTGGGCATATTGATCCAAGTGTTATTGTTGGGCCTAGTGTTGGTGAGGACGCTGCCATAATTGATCTTGGAGATGGCAGGGTTCTAGTCGTCCACAATGATGCAATAACCGGCGCCGTTAAGTCCCTTGGCTGGCTGGCGGTCCACATAGTCTCGAATGATATTGCTGTTAGGGGCGCTAGACCCAGATGGTTCTTAATGTCTCTATTTCTTCCAGAGGAGGATTTCGAGTCAGCCGTGGATGAGATTATGGGTCAAGTTGATAGGGCTGCTAAGGAGCTGGGTTTGATGGTTATTGGAGGGCACACTGAGATTACGTCCGGGATAGATAGGCCTATAATTGGGACTACTGCATTGGGCCTAACGAGGAGGGACGGGTACGTAACGACTTCCGGGGCTAGGATAGGAGATTACATAATTGTTACGAAGGGGGTTGGTATAGAGGGAACAGCAATAATATGCACTGATTTCGCCGACCACCTAAGAAAGAGGGGGATTGATGAGAGCATAATTAGTTGTGGAGCCAGATTCCTCGACATGGTCAGCGTGGTTAATGAGGCTATTTTGCTCGCTGAGAATGGGCTCGCCACGGCTATGCATGATCCAACGGAAGCAGGGCTGCTAGGCGGCCTAGCCGAACTAGCATATGCATCAAAGAAGACTATTGAAGCCTATGAGGATAGTATACCCATGTTTAAGGAGACTGCAATAGTCACCTCGGCCCTAAACGTTGACCCACTTAGGCTCATAAGCTCCGGGGCTCTGGTTGCCACCATCCCACCGGATAAGGTTTCTAGGGCCCTTAAGATTCTCGGTGATGAGGGTGTGGAGGCGAGGATTATTGGTAGGGTTAGGGAGTTTAATGGGAACTTGGTTGAGATTCGTAGGTTGGATGGGAGGATTGAGGTTATTAGGGAAGCCTATTTTCCAGATGAGATCTTCCGGCTTTGGGAGAGGGTTAGGCTAGAGGAGATCCAGTAAAAAGATATATTGAGCAGTCAGCTTATTTTCCGGTATCTTCAGGAGTGTGTTGGAAAAAGTGATTAGGGAGAAAAGGAGCACCCCATTTTTTAAGAGGAAGCTCGAGCCAATAGAGGTTAAAACTCCAAAGAAGATCTCTGAGCTCCTATCTGAGATGGCTAAAACCGGCTTTCAGGGCAGGAAGCTTGGTGAAGTTGTTGATGTTTGGGAGGAGATGCTAAAGGATGATGTGGTAATATTCTTTGGTTATGCTGGTTCAATGAGCACTACTGGGCAGTGGAAGATAATTAATTGGCTTATTGAGAGGCGCTTTATAGATGTGATAGTCTCAACCGGAGCGAATATATCTGAGGATATACTTGAGGCCATGGGCGGGACATATTGGCAGGGCCATCATTTGGTCGATGATTACGCCCTATTCCAGCATAAGATAGATAGGTTCTACGACGTTTTCGCCGACGAGTATGAGTATAGGCAAATGGAGAGGTTAATAGCTGATTTCATGAGGAGGGTTGATCCAGGCCGCAAATATTCCTCAGCCGAATTCCTATATTTGTTCGGACGGGAGCTCTCTCGTCTCGGAATCAAAAGTATTGTTGCAACGGCATATGAGAATAATGTTCCAGTCTTCTGTCCAGCTATAGTTGACAGCGGGTATGGAGTTGCATATCTCTTAAATAGGAGATTTGTTGAGGGCTTCGATATAACTATAGATCAAATGAGGGATTTTGAGCAGATGGTTGAGATAAAGGGGAGGGCTAAGAATACAGGGGTGATTTATATTGGTGGTGGGGTTCCAAAGGACTTCATACAGCTCACTGCGGTCAGCGTAAGTCTAACTGGGATAAAGAGTGAGGAGGAGTGCGCTCACAAATATGCCATTCAAATAACGACTGATGCGCCCCATTGGGGAGGGCTATCCGGATGCACCTTTGAGGAGGCTGTAAGCTGGGGTAAGGAATCGAGGGAGGGGAGGAATGTTCAATGCTACTGTGATGCGACGATAGCTCTTCCCCTAGTTGTCCATGCATTGGCTGAGAGGGTTGAGAGGAGGGTGAACATACCCGATCTCTCATGGGTCTTCAGCAGTGTGGAGTAGACATTGTATCTGCCCGCATCTTACGGAGCAGAGCGGCAAAGGCTCGCCTATTTAAGAAAGCTGGCGGATTAGGGTCTTCAATCAAATATTTGTAGACTTTATCTTCATCGAGCCTTATCAGCCTAAGGAATGTTGGCCAGTCAATAACGGTCTCGGAAGTAAATGTTCCCCCACTTCCCCTCCTAACTAAGAGCACTCTTCCGCGCCTACAGAATCTTGCAGCCCTAGGTGAGACTACAACGGGTCCCGGCGCCGTTGACTTAGCCCTAAAACCATTTATACATGGAATTTTTGCCCTGGTTAATGCAACAGCGTAGTATATGTCGCTTCTGGAGGGGTGAACTCTCCAATACTTTTTTGAGATTATCGCCGAGACTAGGTTCTCAATATCGCGCCTAGAGCATTCGGGATAGACTCTCCTAAAGTGTCTCCTCAATTCCTCGGCGCTCAAACTCGGCTTCCCCTCTTTGGCTAATATTGCATGTGCTGGTTAGTGCCCTCCGAGTATACATGATATCTCCCTATCTTCCCGTATAGCCTCTCCCTCTCAGTCCATGCAGTCTGTATCTGGGTTAGCGCCGCCTCTCCCAAAATCTTATTGGAGTGTGATGGATTTAACTGTTAGGGGGCTGATGTCAATGTCCTACTGTCCAAATTGCGGTGGTAAGGTTGATGAGACGGATGTCTTCTGTAGGAGGTGCGGCTTTAACATGGCCCATCTTAGGGCATCGCTTAACCGGATTGAGGAGTCGGTTAGGGCGGTTATCATGGAGAGGATCGATGGGATTAAGCGTAGGGATGCTGAGGCTATACGGAAGATTGTTGATGAAGAGTATTATACCAAGTTTGATGATTGGCCTCCATTCGAACGCCAGGGGATGGATGGGTTGAGGAGGGAGGCTGAGGCCCTAAAGGTTCTGAAGGAATATAATTATGAGATTAGCGATTTGAGAATAGATATTCTAGGCGGGGACGTTGCCTTAGCATCCTTCATCATAAGGTATCGTGGTAGAATAAGGAGCCTAGACTTTAACGTGAGGTCTAGGGTGACGATGGTTCTGCTTAAGAGGGAGGGTGGCTGGAGACTTGTCCATGAGCATTGGTCTAGGATACCCGAGGGTGGAGGCTGGAGGGGAAGGCTCCTATAGTCGGCGCTAATCTCTCCAATATCATACGACTGCAGCAATAGTATTGAACATTATTGGGAAAGCCTTTTAAGGGGGTCAGTAATATAATGAGGTCTTGTTTGGTGATTCGATATGCCAGTTCAGAGATTTAGGATAACTCCAACAAGTAGAGGGGCGCTCTTCAAGGCTAAGAGATGGTTCTACTCAACATTCTACACTAAGGCTCCGGCGGAAGTTAAAGAGGAGAATAAGAAGGCCTGGACAAGCCTAGCCGCAAAGATCGTGGAGGAAGTTAATGCACGCAATGCATCAGATAAGCCAACGAGGCTCACAATAAACTATGAGGTTGGACCGCGCGGCGAGTTTAAACCCATTTCGGCGGTAATAGAGCTCATGGAGATAAAACCCCTAGAAAACTTCACAATAAAGATTGCTGAGAAGTCCGAGGCCGGTGGAAAGTAGCTTTATCCCTAGAATTCAACTCTAGATTATTATGCTAAAAGCACTTAAACCCATATTATCCCCATTATTTAGTCAATTTGGAATAATTGGGAGAAGTCTCTGTCCTAAAAATTTAAGGGCTGGACGCTAATCAGATAGTGTATGCAGGTGATATCGGAGAGGGACTAGATAGTTGCCTAGGATTGGGGTGCCAATCGGCCATAAAAGATTAGTCCCCTACTTTCTGCACCTAGCGTTATCTATCCTAGTCCAATACGCCCTCCTAAGGGCTTTTATCTCCGAGGGGCTTGCCACTGCTACATCGCAGATATCCGCAATAGTGCTCCTATACCTAATCCCACTAAACGTCATACTCGTGCTCCTATTCAGCTGGATTTATCTAATGAGACATCCATCCACAGCATTGCCTAAAACTCTGGCAAAGGGTGGCGGGGTAACCAAATCGCTTATAAGAGCAAGCCTATCCCAACCAGCCTTCAGAGGGGTCCTAGGCATTACACTTCTCTTTGGCTTTCTATCATTAACAATATTTGCGCTCTTCTCTCCCCAATCCTTCTTCCGTCTCTCCTTAAGCCTTTACTGGAGTAGTGGGCTATTCAGGGACCTAATTAAATCATCCTATCGGCTCAATAAGTTTATGGCTGACNGCTCTTCTCTCCCCAATCCTTCTTCCGTCTCTCCTTAAGCCTTTACTGGAGTAGTGGGCTATTCAGGGACCTAATTAAATCATCCTATCGGCTCAATAAGTTTATGGCTGACACCCTAGGCTCACTCGCATACTCATTTAGAAGCAGCATCTTAGGTCTAATTGGACCCTTAAGCGGGGCAGTCATGGCGCTGGACGTAACATGGAAATATTTGATCTGCCAGAATATTGCGGCCTGGACAACCGCGCTCTTCATATTGGCATATGTTAGGTATTCTTCTGCGCGGAGAAGACTGCCTCCTAAAGCCTAGAAGATCCCCTCTTCCTCAGCGATCTTCCTTATGGCCTCATCTTTTGTTAATCCACGCCTCTGATACTCGCCTATCTTATATTCTAGAATAAAGGTGTTTCCCCAAACCTTAATGTGCTTTTCGCGCAGCCTCCTATATAAGTCGTTAATGTCCTTAGGGTTCATCTGCCACCTTATCCTATCCTCCATAAGACTCTTTCGGGCGTACTCGGCTTCTAGGCTACTTAAGATATTATTGAATTCCCTCATGAATTCGCCTGTCTCAAGACCTGCCCTATAAGCCACCAGTGGTATTATGATTAATCCAGCCAGCGGAATCGCTGAGAAGAATAATAAACAAAGTCCGACCACAACAATGAACGCCAGAAGCACCACAATCATGAGCCCGCGATAGCTAAAGACTAAATCAAGTGAGCTAAAATCCCCCTCCGGCATCAACCGTATTCTGAGGGTTACGCCAGTTCTTCCTCCAACATTAACCCTAAAAGCCCCCTCCTTGGCTTCTCCTAAAAATTGTGATAGCATTTCATAGAGCCATTCTGGGGGAGCTCGAACAAACTTTTGGACTCTTGAGGGAAACCTTACAGAATCCATCCACGTTCACTAATAACTAGACTTTGGAGGATAAATTGGTTTCGGAGAACCTACGGGAACCTGCCTCTTCTATAGACAATATACACCAATAGAGTTAGCGATAAGACAATATATGTAATCATGCACAAGAGGATCAGTATACCTATGGCATCTGGGCTGAAGAGACTAACTGCGGCAGCCAGCGTAACGGAGCCAAATACGAGATTCACGAGCGATATTATGGCCACCGCATAAACCGACCACCATTTCATCTTGGTCATACTATATGAGGCAAATATGTTCAGCGCCCCAACCAATCCTAAATGAAAGGGTGTATGCTTTGATTGCGTCATAACAACTAGAAGAATTATGCCAATAGCAAAATATGCGATTGATAATATATGCGAAATTTTAGGCGCTTCTGCTCTCTTACTAGTTCCGCTCATTTCCATCCCACACCGCTCAGCGGAATCTTTCCATCCGGGAAAGGAATATTTATGATTATAAGGGGTTATGGCTTATAAATCTTCGAGGGATGAATGTTTGAGCATGAGCAACCTAAATCTCTTCGTCTCCACAATAATGTATTTTAGTGGATATCAAAGGAGCTTCGATGAGGCGGATTACGTGGTTTTCGGCGTTCCCTTCGATGGGACAAGCACATACCGCCCCGGCTCGAGATTCGCTCCAACGGCAATTAGGGAGGCGTCCCTCAATATTGAAACGTATAGTTTCAGATCTGGGGTTGATGTTGAGGATCTGAAAATCCATGATGCCGGAGACTTACACGTATGTGGAAATATAGATGAGACCCTTGAGAGGGTTAAACTGGTCTGCCGAGATATACTGGATAATGGGAAGATGCCTATAATTATTGGCGGGGAGCATACGATAACTTATGGTGCTGTTAAAGCCATTAATGGCGAGTTTGCCCTGATCAGTTTCGATGCCCACCTAGACCTAAGAGATGAATATATGGGCAATAGGATCTGCCACGCAACGTTCATGCGCAGAATAAACGAGGGGTTCAGGCCAAAAGTAATTGTTGAGGTTGGGACTAGGGCTGCATGTAAGGAGGAGTTTAAGTATGTAAATGAAGTAGATAACATAAAATATTTGACATCACAACGCATACTACACGCCAGCACAGAGGAGATTTTGAGGGAGATTAAGGATTTCATAGGAGATTGCGGGAAAATCTATGTGACAATTGACATGGACGTTCTGGATCCAGCATATGCCCCAGCAGTCCAGAATCCGGAGCCAGAAGGGTTATCGACAAGCATCCTCCTCGATATTTTGCTTGGGATATGCGACCAACGCCTAGTTGCCTTCGATATAGTTGAAGTAACACCGCATTACGATCTCGGTATAACAGCCATACAGGCCGCCAAGATTATATTTGAAGTCCTCTCACACTCCCACAGACTAGGCTTAAAATAGGCGGAAAGCCCATATGGAAGATTATTGGGGAAACATTAATTAGCCACATCTCGTCTATTTGAGGTGACCCCTATGAGGGAACCTATACTTGAGATTCAGGATCTAAGCGTTGAGGTTTCTGGAAGAAGAATACTGAATGATATAAACCTAAAAGTATATGAGGGTGAGGTTCACGTTCTCTTTGGGCCGAATGGGTCTGGGAAGAGTTCATTGATAATGGCTATCCTAGGTTTTCCAGCATACAAGGTTGTTTCAGGAAAAATACTGTTTAAGGGCAAAGATATAACTGGCCTCCCAACGGATGAGCGGGTTAAGATGGGTATAGGTGTAGCTTTCCAGAACCCGCCAGCAATAAGGGGGGTAAAGCTCGGCAGCGTCTTAAGGCGACTGACGCCAAACGAAGAGAAAATAAATGATCTTCTCAGAAAGGTTAAGATCTCAAGCAGCTTTCTTGAAAGAGATATAAATCTAGGCTTTTCCGGAGGAGAGATTAAAAAGTCTGAGGTGCTTCAGGTTTTAGCTCAAAACAGCGACTTTTTAATATTTGATGAGCCGGATTCAGGGGTTGATGTTGAAAACTTGAGGGTTTTGGGGACAGTAATTAACGAAGCGCTGCAGGGGCGCTCCGCCTTAATAATCACGCACCTCGGCGTTATATTACAATATATTAATGCTAATATTGCACATGTCTTAATGGATGGCTCAATAGTTTGCTCAGGCCACCCAACAAAAATATTGGGTCAAATATTAAATGAGGGTTATGCGTGGTGTGAGAAATGTCTGAAGGTAAGGACGCTGCGCTGCGAGCTATAAGTAAGCCGTCACCATTCGGCCCTGATTTGGATATAAGCCAATACTCTAGGCAGCCTAGAAACTGGGAGCCTTGCCCAATATCTAGCCTTCCAGAGGATATCTTGAGGAGGGCCCTTGAAGTTGGTGTTACTCCGGAGGATAGGGAGAGAGCGGGAACTTTCTTCCAAATAGACCACTCGGTTATATATAGGGCTATTCAGCGGCTCTTTGAGGATAAAATTGAGATAATGAGCGCGAAAGAGGCTCTGGAAAAATATGATTGGCTGAAGGATTATTGGTGGAGGATTGTTAGGGTTGACACAGATAAGTATACGGCCCTAGCCGAGCTAGCATTTGATCAAGGATACTTTATTAGGATACTTGAGGATCAGAAGATCACCCTACCATTGCAGGCATGTCTCTTCATATCAACCGACAACCTAAACCAGAACGTCCACAACATAATAGTTGCCGAGCCGGGATCTGAAGCGCAAATAATAACTGGCTGCACACTCCATCATACCGTCCACCGCGGACTACATGTTGGCATAACAGAGTTCTATATTAAGCATGATGCAAAGATAACTTTCACAATGATTCATAATTGGGCTCGGGACTTTGATGCTAGGCCTAGATCCGGCGCCATAATTGACGACAACGGCGTCTTCATCAGCAATTTCATATGCTTTAAGCCCCTCAGGAGCCTACAGATGTATCCCACCGCATATTGCAGGGGTGTTGATGCGCGGGCAAGATTTAACACGATAATTTATGGGCTTGGCAACTCATACATCGACGTCGGCTCAAAAATAGTTCTCCAGAATGAGGGATGTAGAGGGGAGATAATATCTAGGGCCATAGCGGCCGATAGGGCACAGATATATGCTAGGGGCTTCCTAGAGGGGGCCCACAGCGGCACAAGAGCACATCTGGAATGTAGAGGCCTAATCCTATCGGAGGAGGCTGCAATATATGCTGTTCCAGAGCTGGTGGCTAAGACCCAAGGAGCTGAGCTCTCCCACGAAGCCGCCGTCGGAAAAATAGCTGAGGAGCAAGTCCAATATTTAATGGCTAGGGGGTTCTCGAAAGGCGAGGCTGAATCCCTAATAATAAGGGGGTTCATGGACGTAAGTATATTTGGATTGCCAAAGGACCTTGAAAGGGAAATCCAGAGAATGATTGACATAACCGCTGAGCGTGCTCTTTAAGCCAGAAAAGCCGAAACTCCATGGATGGTGAATTATCCGATAAATTCTTAGAGGGCTAGAGGGATCTGGCTGATGATTCTAGACTTCGTCCGGCGTTTAGATAGAAGATTTAGGGTTCTCCTCATTTCTATAGGTCTGCAAACATGGTCATCTAGCTTATCCTCACAATATAATCAGCTTTACGCCACGGCTCTGGGAGCAAATCCCATAGAGCTTGGTTCACTAGAAAGTATAGGCAGCCTAGTCAGCTCAATCTTCTCGGCTCCAGCCGGCTGGCTCATAGATAGGTTTGGTGTTAAGAGAATGCTGCTTTTCGGATTAATTCTATCATTGGCCGTTGCCAGCATATATAGCTGCGCATTCAGCTGGTGGATGCTGATCCCAGCCATCATTCTAATGAGGTTAAGTATGCCGATGATAATGCCGCTGACCGACATAATAATTGTTGGCACAACTGATTTCAAGGCGAGGGCTCGAGCGATGGGACTATCGCGCACAATATGGGCTATACCAAGCCTATTTGCCCCATTTACTGCGGCGGTAATCGTCTCCATGTTTGGTGGAATAAGTGTTGAGGGTATGAGACCTCTCTATATCATCCAAATAATTGCGTTCATGTTGGCGGCAATAATTGTCATGGTAATGCTTGAGCCTCTCCCTATTCAGAGGACCGCACAGAATAATCCAGAAAGATTCAATCTTATAGAGAGTTATAGGGATCTCATTAGGGAGGAGAGGTGGCTTAAGCACTGGCTAATTGTGATGGCAGCCCTACGCCTCGGATGGCTCTCAATGCCCTTCGTCCCACTATGGATTGTCAATGTGAAGGGAGCAGACCCATACCTACTTGGGCTCTTAGGAACTTTAAGCACGCTGGCAGGGCTTCTGCTCCAAGTTCCAATGTGCTGGCTTGCCGACACCATCGGGCGTAAAAAGATATTTTTAATCCT
The DNA here is from genome assembly GCA_018396975.1 of Candidatus Bathyarchaeota archaeon. GTDB lineage: Archaea > Thermoproteota > Bathyarchaeia > Bathyarchaeales > DTEX01 > DTEX01. Next base: position 42,363 of record JAGTQA010000074.1, read on the forward strand.
CCGCCCCCTCACCTATATTGGAACTTTACTCCTTGTATGGGCGCCGAACCATGCCGTGATAATTGCGGCTGGCATTCTAGGGGCGATGGGGTTAATGGCGCCCGGCGGACCTGGCGGGGTGGGCGGCATAAGCTTTATCCCGCTTATCACAATGTATTGGGAGAGCTTTCCGCCGGAAAAGAGGGGAAGAGTTCAGGGGATAAGTGGTTTAATGGATTTTGTGAGTTCGCTTGCAACTTTGCTTGGAGGTTTCCTCTGGAGTATGGGATATATGGAGATTGTTCTCCTCCTCCCAATATTTATGGATACTCTGATTCTAATTCCGGTTCTCATGCGTATTCCCGAGAGCGCCAACAAAGACTAATGCTCAACCAAGTAGTCTAGGAGCTTCTTCTGCATACCCCCCTCCTTAAGCCCAATAACATACTCAATTATGTCATCAACACTCTTAAATTTCAGATTTAGGAGCTTGCTGAACCCCCAGCCGGAGCATTTTATACTTGAGATCACCGAGGCAGCCGTCACAGACTTCATTAAATCTCCAGTCTGCTTATAGGCTGCTAGAAAGGAGCCGCACCATGTATCGCCAGCACCTGTTGTGTCCACAATCCTCTCTATGGGGAACCTTAATGCCGGAACCATTTGGATTTCGCCGTTCTCCCTACTTATTATGGCGCCTAGCTCACCCAATGTTACAACCAGCATCCTAGACTTTAAGACTTTCAGCGCCGCCGATAGGCTCCTCGCGTCCGCTAGGGCCTTTGCCTCAGAATCATTTAGTATAAAGAAGTCGACTTCGGAGGCTATCTCCCTTAAAATATTTTTGTTCTCGCCCCTAATATAACCCATCCAAGCATTAACTGAAATCTTAGTTTTAGGCTTCCTCTCCCTAATTAACTGGACAATTCTCCTCACCTTAGATGGTGGCAGCGGCGAAACATGCACTATACTCTCGGGCCCTAAACCCTCCACCGGTATAAGCGATGGAGATATGCCCAACCCAGAACCATACTTCGCCTCTAGATACTTTGCCTCCCAGAGACTATTGTATTTGATGCTGAACCTCGTTGATGGCGCCTTTGAGATCCTAAGATAGCGCCTAGGGAAAATATCCAATATGTCTGGGAAGGGGTAATCCCTACCAACAACCGAGATCAAATAAACATTATTTAGGAGGGTTCTGGCGGCTATGGCGGCATAGAGCGCTGCTCCACCAGGCTGCACATTGGAGCCGTTCACGTTCTGAACCCTATCGATGGAGACATGCCCAATAAAAAATATCCCATCAATCATAGTTTAGGATCACGCCTAATCATTCTAATCATTAGTAATAGAGGCTCATTAGATAATGGTTTAGTGCTCAAATATAAACCCCAATCTTTAGGAGTATAAGCATCTTTAAAAGATTATATAATATGGCGGTATTGTAGGGGAAGATATTTGAGGAGTGGGAGGTGGCGGTTAGGGGCTTCACGAGTAAGATAGAGATGGAGTATGTGGAGAAGCATTTAAAGTCTAAGGATCTGTATGATAGGGCTAGGAAGGTTTTTGCCAGAGGTGTAACGCATGACTCACGATACTTTGAGCCCATGCCAATATACTGTGTTAGGGCTAAGGGCTCTAGGAAATGGGATGTGGACGGAAATGAGTATATTGACTACTGGATGGGTCATGGAGCGCTGATCCTCGGACACGCCCACCCAGCCATAACTAAGGCTGTCGTGAAGCAGGCGCGTAAGGGGACTCATCTTGGAGCATCACATGAGCTTGAGATTCAGTGGGCTGAGAAGGTCACCCGCCTAATCCCATGCGCGCGTGAAGGCCTAGTTGAGTTCACGAGTTCCGGGACAGAGGCAACCATGATGGCTATTCGTATAGCGAGAGCCTATACTGGGAGGAAGAAGATTGTAAAGTTCCTTTCGCACTTTCACGGATGGTTCGACTACACAATAATTGACTATAATCCAGATTATTCGCCCCCGCTTGTCGGCGATTACCCAGCTGGCATTCCACACGAAATATGCAAATATACTATTGCTCTGCCTCCCAACGATATTGAGGCCGTGGAGAAAACGGTTCAGGGTGGGGATGTAGCCTGCGTTATACTTGAGCCTGGAGGAGCCTCAATGGGGCTAATACCAACAATGAAGGGTTTCCTCGAGGATTTGAGGAGGGTTACTAGGGATTACGGTGTTATATTAATATTTGATGAGGTTGTTACGGGTTTCAGGGATGCTCCGGGAGGAGCTCAGGAGCGCTATAACGTTATACCGGACATATCAACACTTGGCAAGATACTTGCTGGTGGATATCCAGGCGGGGCTGTCGCTGGAGGGAGAGAGTATATGAGTTTACTGGAGTTTAGGGAGGGGGATAGAGGGGGATTTAGGCGAATAAACCATCCCGGAACATTTAATGCCAATCCCATCTCGGCTGCAGCTGGCAATGCATGTTTGAGCCTCATACTTGAGGGTAAGGTTCACCCCTCAATTAACAGAAAGGGCGATATGTTGAGACGGGGCCTAAACGATGTTATAGAGGATGCTGGGGTTAAGGCTCTAGCATGGGGTACAACCCCATCAATAATTTACGTGGGCTTTGGGATAGGCCCGGAAGACCTAGAGGTTTCCGATATCGAGAGCTACATTAGGTTCCAGAGGAAGATTAGTGAGAGTCGAAGCATCATGCGCATGATGGAGAAGGCCCTAATAAACAGGGGGATACATCCAATGGGTTCTAGATTCATTCTCTCAGTTGCCCATACAAGGGTGGATATTGAGCTAACTATAGAAATGTTCTATGAAGCATTGAGGGAGCTTAGGTCGGAAGGCATACTGAAAGCTTAGGTTAATGGGGTGGCAATATTGGGTGGAGGAGGTGCTCTGGCCGAAGATCCTCGCCGAATCAAAGATGAGATACGCCGTAGAATCTGGTCCCTAATGGAGGAGACTGGAGTGGCTAGGTTTCCTAGACCAGTTTATGGTAGGATACCGAACTTTGTCGGCTCAGATATCGCTGCGAATAGGCTGGCCGATCAAGAAGAGTTTAAGAGGGCTAGGGTTGTTAAGGTTAATCCGGACGCGCCCCAGAGCAGAGTTAGATATTTAACCCTCTTAAGTGGGAAAATTCTACTTATGCCGACGCCTAGGCTTAGAAGCGGCTTCTTAATCCTAGACCCAGACAAAATCCCTAGAAGAGCCTATGGCGAAGCCTCCTCAATTCACGGCGCATTTAAATATGGTAGAATGTGCGGTCTCGGTGAGATACCCCATGTAGACCTGATAGTTGCGGGCTCTGTTGCCGTATCTAGGGATGGGGTTAGGGTTGGAAAGGGCGGCGGATACAGCGAAATAGAGTATGGCGTATTGCGTGAGATAGGCGCTGCAAGTGAGGATACGCCGATATTCACAACTGTTCACGACATACAAATAGTTGATTTTGTCCCTAAGGAGGACTATGATCTGGTGGTGGATGCAATAATAACGCCGGCTAAAACTATTAGGGTGGGATCTGTTGGTAGTAGGCCTAGGGGCATAATATGGGATATGATGCCGATGGAACGCATTAGGGAGATACCCATCCTCGCTGAGCTTAAGAAATCTAGGCTATTCACTTAGTCTTGAGATTATCTGAAGCCTTACACCCAACCTTTTCCCACAAACATTGTAACTTTAGTATAAGAGTGATCTAACAGCATAATAACCGTGTAGATATGCTAATGATAAGAAGGCTCAAATAGGTTCTAGGCGGCAGCTTTCCTTGTGATCCTAAATGTCAAAGTTTAGTAAGGAGTGGGAGGGTACAGGAGGCAGCATAGTAGATAGGGTTGTGGAGACTGTTAGGCCGCACCAGCCACTGAGATACAAGCTATCGTTGGCGATAAAGCGTATAGAGGCCCAAGCACAGGCCCTTGAGAATGCAATAAATAACATGTCTCAGAGGGATAAATCTCTGTTCTCTAAGGTCGTCGAAGCCTACTCAGAACACGATATGAAGAGGGCAACAGTCTATGCTAATGAGCTTGCCGAGCTCAGGAAGACCATAAACCTGATGTCAAATGCTAAGCTAGCCCTTGATAGGGTGGTTTTAAGACTCGGAACGATCACTCACCTAGGCAATGCAGCGGCCGTTATAGCACCGGTCCTAGAGATATTGAAGGATGTCCGCTCCGGTATAGCTGGTATTATGCCAGGCGCTGAACATGAGCTAAATGCTATAATGACAATGCTTGATGAGGTAATGATTGAGTCAGGGCAGATAGCTGGCATAGGCTTCGGTCTTGAGCCAGTAAGTGAGGAGGCACAGAAGATAATTGAGGAGGCAGCCCTAGTCGCCGAGGAAAGGATGAAGGAGAAGTTCCCGGAGCTTGTGACTTCTAAAGGCGCCGAGGCCGAGAGCGAGAAATTCGGTTAAAATAATTAATCTTGGAGGCGATTGGGTGGGTTACAGATCTAAGATGGCGCTAACGCTATTTGCCATTGGACTTTTAGGGTTCATATTGGGAGCAGTTGCTAACGTGATATATTATAGGGCTCTACCGATTCTCATCGAAACTTTCCCACAGATATTTGCGTCGGAGTGGGCGGCGTGGGGCTTAGTAGGCGCCCTATTAGCGATCATATGCTGCCTAGTCTATGCGTATGTATTCTAGCGAGCGGCCGAGGCCCCACCTAAACCCCGATTTTTATTAAATACGCTACTTTAAACTATTATAGTTTCATGGAGTAATTGTTTGCGGACATACTTATGTGGGTATATTCTCGCAGATATTATCTCACACCCAGCCTCAATGGTTACATCATCGGCTATAACGGAGACGCCGGATATTTTGGTCTTCTCGGTGGCGCTAGAGTTTATAATGGTGTGCCTCCCAACTATACTATTCTTTATCTCAGCGCAGTCACCGACAATAGATCTATCCATTATGGCCGAGTTCTCTATAACCGCATTCCTACCTATTCTAGTATAATTGTCTATGCATGAGTTAACGATTCTGGCACCGTCGGAGATCTCGCAGTGCCTACCGATTAAAACCGATCCCTCAACCTCTATTCTCCCATCCCTTATCTTCCTAATAATCTCCTCTCTCCTCCTAAGGGACTCAGGACTCTCACCCTGAATCCATACCCTAACATCCTCGGATATTCTGCCGCCAAAATCTTGCAGGGCCATCAGCTTACCATTTAATATTCCGTTCATGGCCTCAAGATACCTCTCTGGGGTTCCAACATCATACCAGACCCCACTTAAAATGTATCCGTAGACTGGGCGTCCGGTCTTTATGAGGTAAGGTATGAAGTCGTAGCCAAAGTCTAGGCGTCTATTCTTCAATATCATCTCTTGAACCATGCTCTCCTTAAAGACTTCCCTAACCTCCGGGCTAAATAAGTATAGTCCAGTATTGGCTAGGTTTGATGGGGCCTCCTTGGGGCTGGGCTTCTCAATGAACTCAGATATCCGCATATCTCCATCAACCCTAGCGATCCCATACCCAGTCACGTCTGGAACTGGCATGAGTCCAATCGTTAGGAAGGCCTTATTCTCGCAGTGAAATTTTATCATACCCTCCAAGTCTATATCAAATATGTTGTCTCCCTGAACCGCGAATACCGGATCCCTAATATCGTAATATTCCATGTTTATGCGGGCTGAGTCGGCGCTTCCACAGTCATCAGCGTTAGGCTGATACTTTATGTGAACTCTGGGTGTAATACCATACTTCGCCGAGAAACCCACACCTGATTCGAAATGGTCATGTAAGCTCCTATAGTTTACGTAGCCCTTAACGCCAAAGATGAAGTTTCTAACGCCCTGCTTAGCTAATGTTAGGAGCGATATTTCTATGAGTGGAAGGTTGACGAGCCTAATACATGCCTTAGAAACCTCAGCCGTTAGGGGGAGAAGTCTCTTAGCTACGCCGCCAACCGGAATTATAACCTTTAAATTCTCAGGACCATAATTACTGGTTTGAACCCCCATAGTACTCGCACCCTTGGTAAATAAAAAATGAGGATGGGGTTTGGTTTGGGATTAATGGGATGCTAGAGCGTCTAGTAGCCTCCTCTCGGTTACTATACCTACAAGTTTACCTTTTCTTGTAACTCCCAGCCTCCTAATCTTCTTATCGCGCATTAAAATCAGAGCATCCTTTATGGTCTTATCAGCCTCTATCGAGATTAGGGGTGACGACATGATCTCTTCAGCGCGAGTCTTGGTTGGATCCCTACCAATTCGAGCAATCTTTTCAATTATATCCTTCTCGGTTATTATTCCAATAGGGTTTCCTCCGCTCATAACTATTACAGCACCAATATTATTCGTAATCATCTTTTCGATAACTGAAGATATGCTGTCTGAGAATAGCACTGTAACCGGGGGGCTTCTCATGACAGACTCCACTAATCCACTTAACCCCAAAAACTTCACCACAATTAATTTTGTGCGAAAGTGAATATTTATATTTATCTCTATTATATTGTTTATTCTCTCAATCTGATATTTTCCGCAGGCTATAAGCCCATTTTTATCTCTCTTAAAACCTCATCCGGGCTCTTATAGGTCTTTGCAGATATATCAGCCAGCAGATCTTTCAGCCTAACCTGCTTCCCCCCTTCGAGCTCAACTAGTCTCCAGCCAACTTTATCGATTAATGCGCTCTTAGTTGTTGGGTAGCGTGCTTTGCTGATAATTGCTTTAGCGGAGTCTAGGCCAAAGGATCCTGTTAGGGGCGGAAAGCGGCCATTCTCTAAAAAGAATAGGAAGCGCTTTGCATCCTCAAACATTGATAGGTTATTGAAGAGCACGTATGCGCCCATCTCCAACCTCTCAAACTGCCTAACCAATTCATAAAGTTTCCTTAATTCATCATTTGTATATTGGTAGTAATATAATCGCTCACCTAAGCCATGTAGGCGGAAGTAGGCTAGGTTAGTTGTGTGGGCTGGTAGAATCCTAAGTGGATCAGTTACGTGGGTTATGCCCAGCTCACTTAATGCATCCCTAAGTATTCTGAGGCCTTCCTCGCTCTCCCATGATGGTCCTCGGGTCTCCCATATTAGGATGAGGTCCTCGCGGTTAATCCCGCTGAAGAATTTTTTCGCATCATCTAGGTTTTTTAGGCTGAAGGATGCTGGTGTCTGTATAAGTATTATTTTTGCCCTTAGGATGCGGCATACCTGCTTAATCCTTTCAAAAGGCTCCCTGGACTGCTCAATCCTCAACCTATACTTGTGGCTTATATCCTGATGCGCCTTAACAGTAAACTCGAAATCTTCAGGAGCCCTCTTCCTCCACTTCTCAGCCGTTGTCTGACTTGGATACTTATAGAATGTGCTGTTTAATTCAACTAGCTTGAAGTTCTCGTAATATTTTGTTTGGGAGACGGGGTATCCGCAGCAGCCAACCTTAATCACATATGCACCCCCAAACAAATCCCTAAAAGATATTTATTGGCGCCAAAAGAATAATTAACGTTTGTCAATAAATGCTCAGCCTACTCCCTTAGTCTAGGCCCCCTACCTTCAGCCAGATATGGTAGGCTTTTGACTCTGAAGGCTACGATCTTATCCTTAAATCTTGTAAGGTATGATAGGAGCAGCCTTTTACCTGCGCTTGTTAGGGCAAATACTGGTATGGCCACGCCCAACTGCATTAGGGCCCTCGGCCCAACAACCTCCCTTATAATTCTGGACGCGCTTGCACAGACAATGTCGGCTCCTAAGGCTATTCTCTCAGCATCCTCCCTAGTTGCGCATGTATTACATACTGAGAAGATGGCTACGCTCAACTCTCTCTTCCTCTCAATCTCACGTATCTTCTCTATGGAATCTGAGTTAAAGCATGCAACCGTGACGGCTATGCGCCTATAGCCTAGATCGGCCGCCAGCATTACACCACTAGCCTGATCTATTTTGGCAGTATTCTCATCCAGAATTGCGCCCCCCACTCTTCTAATATGTTCCATTATACCCTTTATTGGGCTCGTCCTCACTATGCCAGTAAGCCTAGCTCCAATCTCTTGGACAAGCTTTGGGTTTGCCGTTACAACTGTTCCAGCGCCATCGCATACTGTAACCCCGCACTCTATTAGGCCGTCCTCGATACAAGTGGATATTATTTCTGAGCTGCCATATGGAACCACCATTGATGGGTCGAAGAGCCTATGCTCGCAGCAGAAGCCAAACCCTCGAACCTTCATATTCACTATATGCTTTAGGGCTTCAGCGTTTATCTCACGTATACCATATATGCCCTCCATTAGTGGGCAATATGCTACTCTGGGTTTAGATAGGATTCGGAGTTCACGGTCCCTGAGCAGTATCCTAGCGCCGCAGCAGTAGAATTCGTGCTCGCCTATAACCCCCTCAAGATCCATATCCATTCTAATCCCCTAAACTAGAGAAAATCATCTATTGTGTGGTTATCTGATTAATTTTCTCTGCTAAGATTATGCTCCTACCATCTCTCTTCTCAACCCTTATTACTCGATCCGCCTTCTCGGCGAATGCCTCACTATGCGTTACAGCAATTATCTGCTCTATAGTTTTTAGGCGCGATAGCATCTCAGCCAACCTATCTATTGACCCATCTTCCCTGCCTAGGCTCTCAGTTGGCTCATCGAGCAGTAGCATGCTCAGCCCGCGCCCAGACTTCAAGTGCATTATGAGCTGACCTATGCCCAACCTATATGCCAATGCAAGGAATGTTCTCTCCCCACCCGATAGGTTGGATGTGCTCCTTTCATGCCCCTCCTCACCCTCAATTATCGGCGTATAATTCTCGTCGATCCTAACAGTGAGCGGCGTCCCCTCGGAGCCTGCCAGCTCATCAAGTATCTGCTGGACAATACGCTCAAGATACTTCACAAAGTCCCCCCTAACCCTAGGCTGTATGCTCCTATAAGCCTGCCTAGCCTCATCGATAAATGTTAGAATCCTCTTAACCTTCTCTAGGCGCTCAATCTTCTTCTGGGCCAAGTCTAGGCGCAACCTAAGATTCTCCAGCCTACTCATAATCTCACTCTTTTGGTTCTCTAGGCTCTGAACCCTATATTTTAGGCTGGAGAAGTTGTTTAGGGCCTCGCTATACAATTTCTGGGCCTCCTCAAGCCTTGAATAATCTATTTCGGCGATCCTAGAGCGTATTTCAGCTAGGCGCCCCTTAAGGTTCTCCATCTCTCCCTCCTTGGCGCTTAATTCCTCCATTAACCTGTTTAGGAGGCGCTTCTCGTCCTCGAGATGTCTAAGTATCTCCTCTCTCTTTGGTATAATAGTCTGTAGGTTTGTGAGCGCCGTGAATAATGTGCTCCTTAGGTTCTCGAGTTCCTTAGCGCCCTTCTCGAGTTCACTTAACTGCTGCCTATAGTTGGAGATCTCCTGGTTTAGCTGGCTCATAAGTCTATCCTTATATTCGGGTGAGAGGCTTTGTAGGCATAGTGGGCATCGGCTCTCTCTCACCAAGTTAGATATGCGCTGTATTACCCTTCTAATCTCTCCCCTAACATTCTCCTCCTCACCGTGTAAGCTTGAGATCTGCTCAACTATGCTGTCAATATGCGATTTGAGATCTTCTAAAGCGATATTCGCTGGTAAGCCGCACTCCACAATCCTCCTCCTAACATTCTCCTCTTGGCTCCTCAGGGCCTCTAGGCGCGCCTCCAGCTCGCTCACCTTCATCCTCCTCTCCCTAACCTCAGCGGTCAGCCTGGCGCATATGCTCTCGAGACTCCCAATCTTAGACTTTAGCTCCGCCTCCTCAGCCCTCATCTTCTCGCTTCTTCGATACATTTCCATAAGCTCCTCGAGGTGCCTTGAGGCCTCCTTAAGCCTTAGCTCCGCCTCCCCGAGGCTCTTGCGTGCCTCCTCAATCTCTCCCTCCTTAATTGAGAGTTCCTTAACGGCTTGGTCGTATTGGTTCTGCATGTCCCTCATATTTATTATATCCGGGTCCTTTTCTAATGCTCCCCGCTCGCCCTCATAGAGCCTTTGTATCGATCTTAGGTTGGCCCATGATGTCTCGTAATCTGATATTCCAAATAGCTGGTCTAATCTCCTCTGTCTCTCAGCCGGCATCATATCAAGTATTTCCTTGAGCCTCTCCTGTCTTATCCAAATGATGTCCCTGAAAACCTCCCTATCCACCCCAATTATCGACCTTAGCTGCTCGGCTACGGCCTCACTCTTGATCTCGGCTAAGAGCCTAGTTCCCTCAAAGAGTTTTAGCTGCTCTGGGTCTTGGCTTATGTGTCCACCGCGCCTCCTAAGCCCCCTCCAAATAGTATACTCTTTTCCATTCTCTATGAACTTCAGCGCAACCCTTCCTACATCAGCCCCCTCCCTTAAGAGATACTCGTAGCTTCTACCTATGGGCTCGCCGAATAATGCGAAGTCTATTGCATAGAGTATGCTGGACTTTCCGGCGCCTAAGCCCCCGACTAGGCAGTTGAATCCGTCAGAGAACTTTATGTATGTTTTGACGTGGGATCTTATGTTCTCGAGGAGCACACTGTCAACCTTCATTGGATCAGCCCCTCAATTATCTCCCTAACCCTATCCTCATCCTCCCTAACTAGGAACTGGATTATTTCTAGGGCGGCGCGGGCTCTCCTCTCGGCTTCATCTCGGCCGTAGCGCTGCATGAAGAACTGGAGGAAATATTCATAGGATTTAGCCCTTAAATCCCTCATTTCACCCTCAAATATGCTCCGTATAACCTCCTCCGGGAACTCTATCTCCCTAAGGAGTACGACTGGGTGGACGGCTAGGGCTTTTTCTGCGGCGCTTCTAATCTTTGCAAGATCAACCTCCCTCCTAGATGACTCGGCTGGGAGGGTTCCCCTCAAGATTGGAACTATGACTGCGCCTTCCTCATCCGCCTCTTTAACCAGCCTAGCCGCCAGATCCACTATGTCCTTTGGGGATAACCCACTATAGTCTCTGTCTATAACCTTAAACTTTCTCGTGCTCTCAACCTTTATGCGGTTCACCCTAACCTCTCCATCTCGGCTAACCTCAACATAGTGGAAGCCCTTTTCGGAGTAGGCGTCCTCGTAGTTTACGGTCTCCGTTGAGCCGCTGTAAACCAATATTCCATCTCTAAACCTAACTTGCAGGGATGTATGTATGTGGCCGCCAGCGTAATAATTGAAGCCATTGGGTATTAGGGCTGGTGAGGCCTCAGCGGCCATGCTGGGATAGGCACTTAATATTTCAGGTATATCTAGGGCCATGTGAAAGACAAATATATTAAATTTATCTTTTCTTGGCTCCGGCCTCCTCACCTCATAGAATGCTGGAAGCTGCCTCTCAGTTCTATCCCTAGTCCTAAAGTTTGGGATCCCATAAACATAGCATTGCTCATTCTCCCAGCATGCACCCTCATGCCTAGGCAAATAATAGATTAGCCCAGCGCTATCGAGCGGATTAAGTATTGTTCCAGTTACAATATTTGGGGCGGTATCATGGGAGCCGTCGACAACTAAGACCGGTATGTTAGCCTCCCTAAGCCTCCTAAAGTTCTTTATGGCCCTCTCTAATGTTATGTTTAGGGGCCTAGCATGATGGAATAGGTCCCCGGCTATAATCATGAAGTTGGGCTTCAACTCTAGGGTTTTGTCGACGACTTCAGTGAAGGCCCTATCGAAATCCTCTCGTCTCTCGCTGAGATTATACTGCTCATAGCCTAAGTGGACGTCAGCTAAATGGACAAAGCTGAGGTCGCTCAAGTTTAACCCGCACCCCCTAAACTCTCTACTCACCAGACTAATTAATCTTCGCCTCCCATAGAACAAAATCTTTATTGCACAATGTAAATCAAACATTGTGGGCTCGTTTGCAGAGAGCGGACATAAAAATGCCTATATGTAGATGACTGTGACGATGAGGGATAGGGAGGTATCTTCCGGAATAGCCCTCTCCTCTCCCCTTTAACAGAATCCAACATAAAGTCCCCCTTTCTCCACCAAGTCAGGTTGAAACCGTAAACATTTATTGTTGGGATTGTATAGAAATTGTTGGTTTGGCTTGAGAGGTGGGCGTGAGCTTGCTCTTTAAGGGCGCACTTATTAAATTGCTCCTTCAGATGAGGGGTGAACTGCGCAGATTATGTCATAGCCCGTTTGTGATAGGGTTGCTAAGTCTTTTATGGTTTATTCTTAGAACTGGCACGAAGCCTTCGAGGATAAATTATCCATGTCAGAGGGCTGCTCTAGCAAACATCCACTTATGGCTGACAATATATATTATGCCTTTAATATATCCGTTAATCCATTTAGTTCAGAAATCCCTTAGGTCGAGAAGATTCCTCCCAATACTTGTAATCGCGATCATTATTGGTGGGGCACTTACATTCTGGGGGGTATACGAGATGATGAGGATGAAGGAGATGCGGGAGATAAGTCTTAAGATAGAGGAGAGGCTGGCTATGTTCGAGCCGTGTTCAAGCATATTTGTCGTAACTGGCACTAGGGGAAACGATGATGGAATCTTTAGGCTAATAGATTTAATGGGTGATCATGGGCTGCTCTTCTATAAGTCTCATGAGTATGGTAGAAATAAGGGTCCAAGCGGGCTGATTGGTAGAGATGATGTGGTTATAATAAAGGTGAATAGCCAATGGGATGAGAGGGGAGGAACCAACACGGATCTAGTTAAGGCTCTCATAGAGGCAATACTCAATCATCCAGATGGATTTGTCGGCGAGATCGTTGTAGCCGATAATGGACAAGCCCAATATGGCTCAGGAGGCTTTGGTGGTAGCTTCAGCTGGTTGAGGAATAATGCTGAAAATATATCTCAATCTATTCAAAGTGTAGTGGACTTCTTCGCCAATAAAGGTTATAAAGTCTCCACTTATCTCTGGGATCAGATTACAACTAAGCGCGTTAGCGAGTATTTTGAGGGTGATATGGAGGATGGATACATTGTTAACACGACTAGAAACCCCAGAACCGGAATAATGGTATCATACCCAAAATTTAGGACCGCTTTTGGCACATATATAAGTTTCAAGTATGGCGTGTGGGATCCTGAGACTAGAACATATCATAGTGAAAGGCTTAAGGTGATTAATTTTCCGGTCTTAAAGACCCACAGCATATATGGTGTTACTGCATGTGTTAAGCATTACATGGGCGTAGTCTCCGATAAGTTAACTGCTAGGCTCGGTGCTAGAGCGCATGATACTGTGGATGATGGTGGCATGGGAACAGAGATGGTTGAGACAAGATTCCCAACCCTGAACATAATTGATGCTATATGGGTCAATGCTATACCGCGAGGTGGGCCAAGCACATCTTATGATGAAGCGACAAGGGTTAATATTATAGCGGCCAGCATAGATCCCGTCGCCCTAGATTACTGGGCTGCAAAATATATTCTCTTGGAAGTTGCTAGGCAGAAAGGGTATAGGGATCTGAGCACGATCGACCCGGACAATGCTGAGAGCGGTTCCTTCGGCCGCTGGCTTAGACTCTCAATGGAGGAGATTAGAAGGGCTGGGTATCAGGCAACTGTTGATGAGAATTACATAAGCGTCTATGTGCTTAACATGGAGACGGGTAAATAATGGGATATAAATGTTCCTTTAAATGGGCGCGTTCCCAAATTATTTAAGAATCAAAAATTTGGTAAAATTTTTCCTTTCATGCTCCGGCAATCACTGTTTTGCTGGGTCTGATTCCACGGGTATCCTTAAATAATGAATCCCAGCTCATATTATTCATTCCAAGAGGGCTATAGATGCTGATATCGGAGATAATCCTAGAGAATTTCATGTCTTATGAGTATGCTAGGATACCGCTTAAGCCCGGCGTCAACATAATCTGCGGGCCTAATGGCGCTGGGAAGTCATCGATTCTCCTCGGAATATCGGTTGCCCTCGGGCAGTCATATACTGAGCGCTCTAAGAGGCTTAGTGACCTGATAAGATGGGGTAAGGATATTGGGCGGGTGACAATAGTCCTAAATAATTCTAGGGTTGGGGGTAGGCGGCCGGTTCCAAAAATCAATAAGGACCAGATTTATTTGACTAGGGTCTTGAGGCGCGATGGAAAGTATTGGTTTGAGATTGATGGTGCCGCCGCGAGTAAGGCGGATGTGCTGAGGCTTTTATCACGCTTCAATGTTGACCCAGATAATATGCTTATAATAATGCATCAGGATATGGCCGAGCAATTCATAATATTATCCCCGCAGGAGAAGCTTAAGCTCGTCGAGTCAGCCGTTGGGCTTGAACCCTACCGCAGAAATGTTCTTGAGGCCCAGAGCAAGCTTAATCGCCTAATAAGTCAGGAGGAGTCGCTTAATAAGATGCTTGAGTCGGCTGAGCAGACGCTTAATTATTGGCGGGAGCAGTATGAGCGCTATCAGGAGAAGAAGCAGCTAACCCTTAAGAGGCGCTTCCTAGAGCGCGAGCTAGCTTGGGCAGAGGTCTCTAGGATGGAGGATGATGTTAGCAGGGTTAGGGGGATGGTTGGGGAGAGGAGGACTAGGCTCAGTGAGATCGAATCCTTAATGGGTGAGAGGGAGAAATCGGTTAAGTCTATTGAGGAGAAGATTAAGGCCCTCAGGAATGAGTGGCGGAGGCTGCTCGATGAGAGGATATCACTTGAGAGGGAGAAGGCCAGATATGATATAGACCTTTATAGGAGCGGTGAAGTGCTAAAGAGCCTAAGAGAGTTCTTTATTGAGGGGGAGAGGGGTTTAAGGGCTCTCTCAAGGCTTCTCCCATCAGGAAGTGCGGATGCTGGCGCTGAGCAGGCGGAGGCTGGGAGGGTTCTTGATGAGATAAACCGATGGCTTAGCGGCCTTAAGTCTAAGATAAGTGAGATGGAGGATATTGTTGAGATATCAAGCATTAAACTCGCGAATATAGAAGTTAAGCTCCTAGATGTGAAGGATGAGATGTTTAGGGTTGAGAGGAGCCTAGATGATCTTGTAGGCGCTCTAATCGAGGATAGGGTTAACCTTGCAGTTCTCGGATACCAGAGGAGTGAGCTTCTGAGTGAGATTGAGGGGTTAGAGAAGAACCTGAACAGCTTAATTTTAAGCCTTAATGAAGCCATTAAGAGGGCTGAGGAGATGGGTTCTAGAATAGCGACAACAAGGAGCCCCAATGAGATACTTGATGAGATTCGGGTTATAGATGGTCGCTTAATGGCTATGGCGGACATATCTGAGGAGGTCGAGAGAATGTATGAGTCATATTCGAAGCTATATCTTGAGCTTAAGGAGAGGGCTAGGATAGCCGCTGAGAACCGGGAGAAGACCCTAGAGGAGATTAGGGTTAGGATGGAGGCGTGGAGAAATGTGATCGGAAACCTACTTGAAAGCGTAAACGCTGAATACCAGAGTATTCTATCGCAGGTATCTGGATCCGGGTTCGTCCGCCTAATAAATGAGAATGATATCGAGGCGGCTGGGCTGGAGATTTACGTTGGGTTTAAGGGTTCACCGCCAATCCCACTGAACATATACTCTCAGAGTGGCGGTGAGAGGAGCACTGCGACAATGGCCTTCCTACTAGCCCTCCAGAAGCATATAAAGTCCCCGTTTAGGGCCATAGATGAATATGATGTTCATATGGATCCTAGAAATAGGGAGGTTATAGCCAACCTCTTAATATCGGCCGTTAAGAATGAGGGTGCGCAGTATCTTGCAATAACCCCGAACCAGATGTTCTTTGAGGGTAAGGATGTTCACATAATAACAGTTCAGAATGTTGATGGGAAATCCCTAATTAGGGAGCTGGTCTAGTTGGGTGGGTCGGTGGGCGGGGGCGGAGAGCGTAGGAGCGTAAGAGAGGCTAGGGAGGAGCTTCTGAGGATAATCGAGTTATGTAGGTCTGTTGAGGCTAAGGGGTTAGACCCATACCTAGTGGACGTTGACGACCTCATAAGGGTTATTAGGGAGTATTTTCCCAGCTGGGAGCGCATTGAGGACCTATGCCTAGACACGGAAGCCCTAAACCACATAGCCTCAATTGTTAGGATGCAGGGTGAGTGGGTTAAGCAGAGGGCTACCGCCCTCTATAGGGATCCATTTCTAATAGAGGAGAGGGTTCGGAGCCTATCGAGGGATAAGCTGGCTGAGATATTTCTTGAGGCTTGGCTTCCAATAGTTGAGTTTGAGCAGCTGACCCTTGAGGGCTTCCGTGAGGCGCTGAAATACTGGAGCAACCTACCTCCCCTAAGCGAGAGGTGGCTGAGGACAGGCTATGTTAGGTCTGAGATGCAGACCTCCACTAGGGAGGAGGCCATTAAGGAGGGTATATTGTCGGGTGAGTCATTCGCAGCTGAGCTGGAGAGGCTTTGGCTTGAGCTCAAGGAGAGGGCCTCTGGGAAAGGTAGGGTTAGGTATTGGGACTTTATAGGCTCAGACACTTATGAGGAGACGGCTAGGAGGGCGTATTTGACAAGCTTCCTTATAACATATGGCTATGCGAGGCTTGAGATCCATTACCTAGAAGATGAGATATTTATATTGCCGAATGAGAAGCCCACGCCCATTGAGGGCAGTGAGCTAATATCTTACCCAATACCAATAAGCTTTGAAGAGTGGAGGAGATGGAGAGAAAGCCGAGGGGCGTAGATAGAAAAGCCTACTATGCTGTGAAGATGAGGAAGGCTGCCCAGCTCCTATTTTATAGGAGGCACTCGATTCCGGGTGCGAGGGGCTGGGAGCTTAGGCGTAGGGTTGGCTCAGACTATCTAAAGGTCATAAACCTGCTGAATGAGTATCTTGAGAAGATAGGCTTAATGGTTAAAGTGGTCTTTGAGGAGGGGGGTCAGCCGGAGAATCCGACGACTGAACAGTATGATAGGGCGAGATTCTACATAACCCTGAGGGATAATTTGAGGGTTGAGGAGGCTAAGATGGTTGGCTGGCGCATAGATGATATGGCGGCCCTATGCGCCTCAATCGCATACATAATATCTAGGGGAGGAAAGGTTCAGAGAAAAGAGCTTGAGGATCTCTTGAAGAGTAAGATTCCCGAGTGGCGCGTTGACATAGATCTTAACAAGTTCATAAGGTTGGGGTATCTTATTGAGGATGAGAATGGGCAGGTTTATTTGGGGTGGAGGACTAGGGCTGAGGTTGACCAGAAGAAGCTGATAGATCTGCTCTTCGAGGCGGAGTCTAAGATATGAGTGGGGCTGGCGATGGGATTTTGGGTTCTAGCCAGTCTAGTAGATACCTCCCTATCTTTCCGAATAGCCTCTCCCTCTATCCTCTGGGGTTATTTGGTGCTTGTGGGTTTTAGACCGAGAGTATGCTGTATGCCTCCTCTAGACTGTTGAGGACGCTCTTCCCCTTGGCCGTAATAACGTAGAGCTTTCTACCATCATTTTCGATTGCCGCAACTAGACCCCTACTTATGAGAAAGTTTAGGATCTCCTGTAGGGTTATCCATGAGAGGTTACTCTTATACATTATGTTTGTTGGTTTGCTATAGCCTGCCCTAATCACCCTTAAAACATCTAGGCAGATTTCTAGCTTAGACCTCTTCCTAGACATTACTCATCATCTATCAAACATCTAATCTGAATATTTTTCCAGAATACTTAAAATGATTGTGAATCAGAAAGTTGTGATGGTAAAACCATAGATTCAATATATAGGAAAACTAGAAATTTCTGGACGATAAAATTGTATTTGGATGGCGCTTAATTTTAGGAGGAGGGGATATTAGATGTCTAAGTATGGGGCGAAAATCTTCTGGGTGATATCCTTAATCCTCACGTTCATCCTAATGGGCTATTTATGGTTTTTCTTCCTGCCGCAGTTTGAGGGTAAGGTGGAGTATCAGTCTATGAGGATCATCGTCCTATTTGTGATCCTAATGCTGATTGCGGCGGCTGGGGCTCAAATAGTCCTATTGAGGAGGCCGTCTAGGCCGGAGGAGTTTGGTAACTAAAGCGATTATGGGATTTTTAAGAGTTTTTGTTTCTCAAGGAGCTTTAGCTCCCCTCTCGTTATGAGTTGTATTTCGAAGGGGTAGTGTGGTGGGATTCCCCTCTTCTCCATAGCCCTCCATATTTTATCGATTAGCCTAGCCCTCTCTAAGCCGCTTCCTGGTAGAGAATCTACGATGATGAGCACGTCTATGTCGCTGTCAACTGTTAAATTGCCCTCTAGGGCTGAGCCGAAGACGTATATTTCAGCCCCCTAAGAACTTCCCTTACAGCCTCAGCTAAGAGTGGCAGGTAATTGCACCACTCAAGGAGCATTCTGAGTCTCCGGGTTTGAACTGCCATTATAAGTCTCTCATGCACCAAATAAATCTCCCTCCAAACTATCCAGTAGCCTAAGGGCTTCATTCACAACATCTGGAGATTCATCGTTAAATATGGTTTTTGTTTATTTAGTTTTGTTTCTGCATATTATTTCGCTATATTTAAATATGTAGATGACTACCTATGTTGGAAAAATATGTATGAGGATAAGTGATTAGGATTGAAGTTTAAGAGCGGATTATTTAGGGCGTTAGCGGCAACACTCCTAACATTAGCACTTACAATATCATTATCCGCTGGATTAATTGGGTTTGCTGGGGCTGAGGATTCTGGATCTGAGCCTAGAATATGGACTGATAAGAGCGACTACTCTCCAGGCGAGACTGTCACCATTTACGGTGAGGGCTTCACACCAAACACAACAATCACAATAACCATTCAAAGACCAGAC
>JAGTQA010000052.1 GCA_018396975.1 Candidatus Bathyarchaeota archaeon
AGGAGCCTAGTTAATTCACGCTCAAGATAGCCCAATACATCCTCTAGGTCACCTAGGGTTTTAGGCTTAATGCCACAGACTAGGCGGGTTATCGGAGCCTCAACCTCAACATTTAGGCCTCCAACGTCTATTGGGTGATCTCGGCCAAACTTCTCTATTAAATAATCGACTAGGTGTCTGGCATGGGATATGTGTGTTGCAGCACCTATACAGCATGCCAGTAGGACTATGCGCGACTGTTGTCCAGCCATGTTCAGCCCACATGCACCGCGCTTGTCCCCGGTCAAATCACACTTTCCGAAGGTGCAGAGGCAGCAGAGGTCGCAGAAGGGCATATAGAAGGGTTTATAGCGCTGTAGGAGCTTAAGATCCCAATCCCTTAAGTCAGTTATTGATGGAAATTGTGTTGGACCGGCCTCCTCAAGCCACTCCTCACTAATAACCCTTCCGATGGAAACCTCAAGATCCTTGAAAAGCCCTAGGTCGCTCCTTAACTCGCCAATCTTTATGCGTAAGCCTTTCTCATCAACCAATCCATTCTATCCCCAAACAGATTGATGGATTATTGAAATAAGAGAGCAACTTATATTTCACCTTTATCCCTCAAAATAAGGGAGGCTGCAGAATTTCAGCCGCGCTGCTCCACGCTATTTATATCTCCACCCTAGAGATTTCCTTCTCAATCTTCCTCGAGAAAAATCTTGCCATTAGGGTTGAGTAGGCCAATATTACTGCTGAGAAGCCGATTAACGCCCATTCCAGCCCAAGATATGTGGCTGTTATGATTAAAATATATACTGGGGATAGAAGTAACGCTGAGAGGAGCATTGAAACCCACCCAACAAGTAGGGATGGTGTTCCACGGCGTCCCCTCCCAAGAAACTTCACCATAATATAAAGGTTTACTGAGCAGCCGATCATTGATGTTGAAACTATTATTGTTAGCGGCATAAGCGGACTAATAGAGTAGATTGCAGATAAAACCAGAATTATTGCGGTCGGCACGGCTGAAGAGAGGAGGATGAAATCATATAATATTGCCCTAGCAATTATGCGCATATCCACGCCAGAAGTTAGCGGCACCCAAAGATTTTCGAGATCAGAGAGCCTCCAGTTGCTAACCAGCATCAACGGGATTATAAGCGAGTATATGCCCACGAAGAACACCAAGAAGAGTGCTGGTGGAGGACCTTGGGCCTGTCCACTGCTGGTTGCAGCGACCACGAAGGATATTATTACATAGAAGAGTATGATTGTGAAGAGGCTTCCCTCCCTAATCATCCGAATAATCTCCTTCCTCATTAGGAAGCCTAGTAGAGACCTAGATTCTAGGCTTAATGTTAGAAACCTACCCATCTTGGAGAACATACTAATGCTCCTCTGGAGTTTCAGGGTTTGCACGCGCATTGATGTATCAAATGGAGATATTAGAGGCATGTAGGTTGCGGCGGGGAAGAAGTTCTTGCCAGAAAAGATATGGAATAGGAGGACTGATGCTAGGAAATAGAGGACTAAACCCGCTAGGTTCAGCGGCAGATCATTTATGCCATAAACCATTCCAACGAGAATCTTCGCCAGAAAACTCGATGGATAAGGCAGCAGACTATACCTGAATGGTAGATTAACGAGAAGACTGGCCGCTGGAAGCATGAGGAGGATGGCGGCCACCGATATAAGCGCATTCACTAGACCCCCTCTATATAAAGCCTTCAATATTGAAAGGGATATTTTGAGAAGGAAGAGCATGAATGTGAATGTGAGGATCGATATAAGCATAAGCAGCGCTGAGGGAGCCGGTAAGCTAAGCGAGTGGACCGTTATCCCATAGAGGAGGAAGATGGGATGGGTGAAGATTAAGGAGGAGGTGAAATCAGCAAATATGCCTGCAACAAGAAACTCTCTAGGCGTTATGGGCGCGGTAAAAACGAAGGACTGTTCATGCTCAAAAGCCACATAACCCCTCAGAGCCGATAGAACAGCGAAGAACATAAACAGACTGGTTACGGAGGCTAAAACCTCAATATATAGCTCTATGCTCGCTCCCCCCTCCCTAACAGCATTAGATATAATTAGTGAGAAACCGAAGATGCTTGGAAGGAGACCCAGCGAGTAAATAAGGAGTAGGGCTACACTAGCCTTAGAAGCCCTTAATGCGCCTAAAAAAGCCTTAACCTTAAACCTGTAGAGTGCGAGGATAATGCTTACTCTCATGGGCCCCTTCTCCCAAAGAGGCTGAGGAAGCCACCCCTCCTCTTTATGGGTTCCTCCTCAAAAAGCTGCTCCCTCGCCTCCTCCGTCAGCTTGAGAAAGACCTCCTCTAGGGTTGCGTTCTCACCTGCCCTCGATATCTGCTGGAGGTTCTTTAGGTCTCCGGAGGCAACGTTCTGACCCTTATGGATTATCGCAACCCTATCACACAACCTCTCAGCCGTATCGAGCATATGTGTTGATATGAAAACGGTCTTGCCACCTTTAACTCTCTCATTAAATAGCTCCTTAAGGACATGCTGTCCCGCTGGGTCTATGCCGATAAACGGCTCATCTAAGATTAGCAGGTCTGGGTCATGCAAGAGGGCAGATGCAACCGCAACTTTCTGGCGCATCCCCCTCGAGAGCGAGATTATTAGAGACCTCCTCTTCCCCTCAAGATCGAAGAGTTTAATGAAGTAATTCATCCTCTCCCTAATCTTCCCCTCTGAGAGACCCCTAATCTTCCCAGAGTATATGAGGAACTCCTCGACAGTTAAGTAGTCTGGTAAGGAAACGGATTCTGGCACATAGCCAATAATCCTCTTATACTCATAGGGCTCCTCACTTATATCAACGCCATTAACCCTTACAAGGCCCCTATCCATCCTCAAAAGGCCAACTATTATCTTCAGAGTCGTGGTCTTCCCAGCACCATTAGGGCCCAAAAGCCCAAAAATCTCGCCCCTCCAAACCTCAAGATTAAGCCCTTTAAGTGCCTGAACCCCATCATAGGACTTCCAGACATTAACCAGCTCAACAATAGGAGTCATCTAATCCCACCAGTAATAAATGTGCTCAGTGACTATTTTTTGTAGCCAAGCTTCCTAAGGAGATTTCTGCGCCACTCAACACCCTTCTCATCCTCGATGCCCCTAGGCTTCAACCCATCAATAACACCTAATATTCCTCTGCCCTGCTCAGTTTCCGCAACAATAACCTGCAATGGATTGGCTGTGGCAGCATATATCGTGCAGACCTCAGGAACCCTCTTTATTGCATTAAGGACATTGATGGGATAGGCGCCCCTCATAAATATTATGAATGAGTGGCCGCATCCAAGCTTAAGCATGTTCTCCGCAGCGGCCTTCTTAAGCTCCTCGTCTGTTCCCTCAACCCTAACTAGGCATTCCCCACTGCTCTCGCAGAAGGCTAGGCCGAACTTTATTCCGGGAACGGAATTGACCATAGCCTCATATATGTCCTCAACGGTCTTTATAAAATGGGACATTCCGAGAATGACGTTGCAGTCCTTCGGCATATCAATGCTTACAACCTTAATCTCAACCATAAAACAATCCTCCACACAACAAAAAGTTTACCTAAAACACTCTTATAATTCTTATTTACCCATATAGGCCTTAATGCTCTCCCATCTATCAAATAATATGCTGAGCAAGCCAGTTAATCCCGCATGAACCGAGTAAAATATATAGCATAAATAAATGCAGTCTGTGCAATAGCTATATTCTTTCTGGAGTCTTTTAATCATCGGGCTCCTCCAAATCTCCGGTAAATCGAATATGGAAGCTACTGGCTCCTTACAGTGGCAACCTGAAACTCTACCCAAATGGTCCACTACAAGGAAACTTTTAAGCGCCTTACATCTCCATATCCTCTCGCCTGTTAGGGCTAGGTGCTTTACAGCCTCAAGGGTTCTCGTGGTTATATATATGTAGCCGTTTTCCCTCTTCATGCTCATGAGCTTATCACATACTTCAGCCAGCGCATTCCCATCCCTTATCTCATACTCATCATTTCTCTTACCTATCGAGAAGGTGCCCTTAGCCGGCTGGTAATCATATGCATAGAGGGAATACCAGACGGGTATCTTACGCTCCGTGAAATATCTGGTGAAGTCAACTATCTCGTGGAGGTTCATCTGCGATATCGTTGGTGAGACACCGACTGGAATCCCCTCCTTCTTAAGCGCTTCAATAGCCTCCATCGCCCTCCTCCAAGCTCCACTAACACCCTTAAGATAATCGTTCTTACTCTCATCGAGTGTGTCAAGGGATATGGCGACAAAATCAACATTACGCAGCTCATCAATCTTGCTCAGCGCGAGACTTCCATTATCATAAACGGTTGTTATGAAGTATTTTGAGGCGTAATCTAGGATCTCACCTATATCATCCCGGAGAAGGGGGTTTCCACCAGAAAAAACTATCTCTAGAACCCCAATATCCCTTAGTATATCCAAGCCGCGCTTCACATCCTCTGTTGAGAGCTCAACGGGGCTACTGTCCATCCAAACATTGCATCCCCTACAACGGTAATTGCACTTCCTCGTTATGAACCACTGTGCATGGTGAACCCCATCATGCTTTAGGGACCGCCTAGCCAAATCCAAGATTTTCGAGCGATCTATCATCGAGTTCTCGCCAACCACTCCACAGCAAACATAATATTCCATTTGAGGGAATAACTCTTACGCAAAGAAAAGCTGTCAGACCAAAAAAGCAAGATGGGAGGAGGGAGAGGCTATCAGAAAGATAGGGAGGTATCAACTGTCACCCGTAGTTAAAAGGCCGCGGATTATACCCATGTTAAAGCACAATATTCTAAGTAGGTCTAGTATTGGGTAGGCCAGAGCCTCAGTCCATCTCCTCCATCCCCAGCTGGAGGCTTTAAACATATAGAAGCCCAGCAAAACCATCAGCGGAGCCACCGTCACTGAGAGAAGCGGGATCAGGAAAAGCCGGCTAAAAAATATTGCTGAGGCTGCTAGGGAGACACATAGCATGATCCAAAAAAGGAAGGATATTAGGCTCATTAGGATCCACTTAGAAAACTTCCCTCTAATGCCTATCCTAACAATTAGGCCCCCTCCCCTACCATAATTAAACGCTTGCTTTAGGAGACCTCTTAAGCTCCCCCTATGCCTATGCCAAACAACAATCTCCGGGTCTAAAAGCATTAAATAT
Source organism: Candidatus Bathyarchaeota archaeon (assembly GCA_018396975.1). GTDB lineage: Archaea > Thermoproteota > Bathyarchaeia > Bathyarchaeales > DTEX01 > DTEX01. The sequence goes on from JAGTQA010000052.1 coordinate 5,175, forward strand.
CCGGATCTGCAGATCCTTTCGATGAGCTCATCCTCATCGAAGCCATAGCGAATCCTCTCATCGAAATATCCAACCCTCTCCAAGGCCTCCCTACGAAAAGCCATGTTACATCCAGCTGGATAGCGGAACATAAGCCCTACATCACCCAGCAGCTCACGCCTCCTAAACCTCCTTAGAACTGGCATAATGCTCTCATCCGCGTATCTTGAGAGAAAATTATCCTCATATCTAATGACGCTTCCACCCAAGCAGCCCACACGAGAATCCTTAAAGGCCTCGACAATTTTTCTAATCCAGTCTACCGGAACAATACAGTCGGAGTCTGTAAATGCCAATATCTCACCATTACTATTTCTCACGCCGAAATTTCTGGCAACATTTATCCCCCTTCTCTCCTCAACAATAACCTTTATCGGATATTCTTGGGCTATCTCCCTAGTCCTATCAGTTGATCCGCCATCAACAAGTATTATCTCGAGCCTATCCCTCCGATAATCCAAAGCCATAAGGGAGTCCAGAAGCCCCTTTATTGTCGCCTCAGAATTAAACGCTGGAATAATCACTGAGACCAGCGGCTCATAATCGCATCCAGCCACAGAGACTTCCCCACACATCAGCAAAGTTCTCTAAAAGAGGAGCGTAATATAAATTGGTGCTAAAACAGCCAAAAGATGATCTGCCAAAGCTTCAAGAAAGAAAACTCTCTAGAGTATCCAATTTTGGCCCGGCTTCCTCTGTAATATTACCCTCTTCTCATAGTTTCTTCTATTCCTTATTCTGGGAGGCTTCCTAGTTTTTGGTATAGGCTCTATCTTCGGGGTTTGTGACCGAACCTTTCCAGCCTTGGAGAGGCTTCCGTGAGTTGGCATTTCAACTCACCACCGAACTACACATCTCTATTCCCTCACGCATATTTATGTTTTTAGTTGGAAAAACAGTTTCCCTACTATAGATTGCAATATGACACTTAACGTTTTCGTCACACTCAATTATGGAGGAGGGCATCCCAGCCCTAAATAGGATTTCCAAGAAACTCCTCCTAGAAAAGGATTTTTTAAGCCCGGTTACGGCGATCAATGAATCTTCCTTCGAGACCCTTAGAATCTCATGGAGAGTTAAGATGGGATTGGGTAGATTTTGGAGTAATGTAATGGCAAAGACCCTATCGAAGATCCCATCCTTAAATGGAAGATAATCGGCGTCAGCCCTAACTAAGGAAACATTCTTCAGCCCAACCCTCTTAATGAAATCCTTTGCAACCATTAGGGCCCCCAAAGATATATCGACCCCAACAATAGCGCTGACTAAATCATGGATGTGGCCGAAGAGAAGACCCGTTCCACAACCAACATCTAAAACGAGGTCGGACCAGCACAAATCGATAGCGTTCAAAATTTCCTTAATCTTCAGCCTCTGCTCATCGCCATATAGCGAGTCATAGATCTTCGCAAGCCTATCATAATGCCGAATTACTCTACGCTTCTCCTCCCAGATATTGCCGGCCATACCAAGAAAAAATATTTATGGTCTCTTAGCCTAAAATTTTTTGGCGAATCTCTTGTTGAACAAAAACGCCCTCTTTGTGCTTGAGAACCCAAACATTAATGAGGTTATAAGTAAGCTTGATGAGGCCATAAATGAGCGGAGAACAATAATTCTCATCGGAAACTGCTGGGTCAAATATCATGGCAGGGCCAGCTCAAGCCTTGAGCCCGGAGAGAGGATAGTGCTGATCAAGGAGGACGGCTCAGTCCTAGTCCATAGGTCTAGGGGCTACGAGCCGGTTAACTGGCAGCCGCCGGGCTGCGTTATTAGCGCATATAAGGATGGGGATCTGCTCACTATTAGGGCAATTAAGAAGAGACCACGTGAAAGTATAGAAATATTCTTCGATCGAATATATCTCCTATCCGCAGTTAGGCTCTCCGACAAGGGTGAATTCTCACTTTATGCCAGTGAGGAAGATATGCAGAGAGCAATATTGGCCAGACCCTCGCTTATTGAAGAGGGATTTAAGCCCATCAATTATGAGAAGAGGGTTGAACCGGGCTTCATAGATGTTTATGGAATAGATGGAAGTGGACGCATGGTCGTGATCGAAATAAAGCGGAGAACAGCTGGAAAGGACGCAGCCCTACAACTAGCAAAATATATCGAGTCTTTAAGGGGCTCAGTTAATCACGAGATAAGGGGCATACTCGTCGCACCACAAATTTCAAAGGAGGCACAAAACCTCCTTATAAGTCTAGGACTAGAATTTAAGAGATTAGACCCGAGAAAATGCTCCGAGATACTCAAGAGAACAGAAACGAGGAGAATAATGGATTTCCTCTAATAGGATTCTATTGGAACTAATTAAATCAACCGTTTGATAAGAATAGGCTCACTATCCTCGACGCGAGAGATATTATTTGATCAGACTCGCTTATAATAAGTTCATAGGGGCCCTGCGCACTTTCTAATCGTTTTATGGCCCTCTCAATCTCCACAAGGCATCTAAGTATGGGACTGTCCGACGAAAATCTCCCCTCAGAGCTTTCCTCAACTATCTGCTCAATGAAGGCTGGTTCCCCAAGGCTGTAATAGATTGCTATCTGAGCTTTTCTTAAAGCATCGGGTATCAAATCCAGCGCCCGACTATCCCTCCTAGCCATCTTAATCTCGTCCGCTGCCTCCCTTAGATAACGCAGAGCCCAGCTCCTCCGATACTCATCCATTAACAATGCTAATCACGTAAGAAAATTAGGATAAAGTTCCCTCATTTATCCTTATCTGGCTCTTGGCCCTCTGAGGTCTGCACTTGAGATATGGCAACCAACCGAGTTATATAGCCAGCGATACTATTTCTGAGCCTAATCGATGGAATATATGCTATACTAGAGAGTATCTTCTTGTTCTCCTCAAAATTTGGCGTGAACTTACCAGGATATCTTTTTATCAGTTCCCTAGCGATCCTCTTCACCTTTTCTGGACGCACATTCCCCAATCACATCAGCCTTTTCCCATCATTTATTTGTCAGATACCCAGTACACTCAGATATATGAATGTTGCCACCTTTTAGGTTATCTTTATTTTATCAAACCCTTATATAAGGGTTAATAGGCCGAGAAGAATTTTTACAGAAAGGCTTTTTTAACAGACAAAACATAATAAGTAATTGGATTTGGAGGTAAAGTCTCAAAAGAGGGAAGTATTATGGGTGAATTGGCAATTGCAGCAATGCATAGGATCTGTAAGAAGGCTGGAGCCGAAAGAGTCAGCGAGTCGGCGGCAATACAGATGGCTAAGGTTCTTGAAGAAATAGGGATAAAGATTGGTAGGGAAGCGGTAGACTTCGCAATGCACGCTGGCAGAAAAACGGTGAAGGCTGAGGACATAGAGATAGCGGCAAAAAAAGTTTTAGGTAGATGAGAGGAGAATAATAACGGCAATAGACCTTTAATCCCCCTTTTTATCTTGTTCACAGAGAAAATTAACTTGGAGCACCTATAATAAGCGTCAGCCTTCCAGCATAAAGAAAAGGAAATAAGTGACATGAGAATACAAACATATGTCTATCGGCTCCGGTAGTATAGACCGGTCAAGTATTCCGGCCTTTCGAGCCGGAGACCCGGGTTCAAATCCCGGCCGGAGCACCAAGAAAATTGCTGCCTTTTTGAAACGGGGATTGGGTTGAGCTCCATTAACTGGCGAGTAAATTTTTATTGCGATCCTTTTCCCTACGGTTTTTCTAAGTAACATTTCATAAGACACTTCTTGCGTAAATTTTAACAGTGTATCCTCCCTCAGCATTCAAAAATATAATATATGCGTATCCACAATTTTAGTTCAAGGGGGTTGATAGATATGTCTTCCGAGATAAAATTTGAGGTTCCTGAAAGGTTAAGGTGGTGGGTTGAGGCGAGGTTCGGCATGTTCATTCACTGGGGATTATATGCTATTCCAGCTCGTGGAGAGTGGGTTATGTTCTTTGAGCGGATACCGAAATTCGAGTATGCCAAGCTTGCTCGGAAGTTCAATCCCAAGAGGTTTGATGCCGATGAGTGGGTTGCACTGGCTAAGGAGGCTGGCATGCGCTACATGGTTCTAACAACTAGGCACCATGACGGATTCTGTCTCTGGGACAGCCAAGTCTCAGATTTCACATCAGTTAAGGCTACGCCGGCAAAGAGGGATTTTGTAGCCGAGTATGTTGAGGCTTGCCGTAGGGCTGGCATGAAAATAGGCTTCTATTATTCGCTTCTGGATTGGCGTTGGCCGGAATACTGGGATGGGCCTGCCAAAAATCCGGAGGGGTGGGCTAGGTTCCGCGATTATGTGCATGCCCA
>JAGTQA010000039.1 GCA_018396975.1 Candidatus Bathyarchaeota archaeon
GGGAGCTTACTAGGGTTCAATCGATTCTTCTCGAGACTGGGGCAGACCTCAAGGTTGTTGAGCCGAGAAACATTCATGTAACTATTAGATTTCTTGGTGAGATACCATTAACTATGATTGATAGGGTTTATGGCGAGATGAGTAAAATAGTATTCTCACCATTTGATATTGAGATCAAGGGTTTAGGCGCATTCCCGAATATTAGGCATATAAATGTTATTTGGGCTGGAATAAGGAGAGGCTTGAATGAGCTAAGGAACATATATTATCAGCTTGAGCCAGGCCTACAAAAGCTCGGCTTAAGACCTGATGATAAAGGCTTTAGTCCCCACATAACAATTGCCCGCGTTAAGACTGGCAGAAAGAGGGATGAGCTCGCAAAGCTCATTAAGGAGTTTGAGAACCATGAGTTCGGCATTATTAAGGCAAGATGCTTAAGGCTTAAGAGGAGCGTTCTAACACCTCATGGGCCAATATACTCAACTCTAAGGGAGGTTTGCCGCTGAAAAGAGGAGATTCTATGGAATTTTCAGGGTGAAGGGTTTGGCGGGGGCCATCAGTGCTGAGTTAAAGGCTAGGATCGAGGAGGTTTGTAGGGAGGCTCTTAGAAGGGCTGTTCCTAGCGAGGCTGAGCGTCGGAGAACCCTTGAGTTTACCGAGCGATTGATTGAGGCTTTGAGGCTTGAGCTTTCGAGGGAGGGGTTGGATGCCGATGTTCAGGTTGAGGGTTCTATAGCAAAGGATACTTGGCTTGCTGGTGAAAAAGACATAGATATTTTCGTGCTACTTTCAACCGATTATGGTAGGAGTGTTTTTCCTAGGGTTCTCAAGGCTGCTAAGAGAATTTCGGGCGAGAATTGTTTGGAAGCTTATGCTGAGCACCCGTATTTAGAAGCCTACATCGAAGGGTTTACCGTTAATTTTGTCCCATGCTTTAGAGTTAGGGATGCTGCCGAAGCTAAATCCTCCGTTGATAGGACACCTTTCCACACACTCTATGTTAAGAGCAAATTGAATGAGCAAATTAAGGATGAGGTTAGGCTGCTGAAGGCTTTCATGCATGGTATAGGTGTTTATGGCGCTGAGATTAAGATTGGGGGCTTCAGCGGATATTTATGTGAGCTCCTCACGCTACATTATGGCTCATTCCTAAATGTTTTGGAGGCAGCTTCGAGGTGGCGTAGGGGCGAGGTTATAGACATTGAGAGATATTACGCTGATCCAGAGGAGGCTAGGAGGCTATTTAAAGGTTCGCCCCTAATAGTCGTCGATCCAGTTGATAGGGCTCGGAATGTCGCCTCAGCAGTTAGGGTTGGTAGGCTACATGAGTTTATTCTGGCATCAAGGCTTTTCCTTGAGAAGCCAGACATAAAGTTCTTTTATCCAGAGGCTCCTAAAGCCTATTTGGCTGATGAGATGCTGCGCGTTATGGGTTCTAGGGGTTCAGCATTCATCTTCCTCAAGACTGGGCCTATAAGGGCTGTTCCAGACATACTCTGGGGTCAACTCTTTAAGTCACAGAGGGCTCTCTCAAAATTGATTGAGCAATTCGACTTTAAAATTATACGCAGCGATGTCTGGAGCGATGAGAAGAGCGCAAATGTATTCCTCTTTGAGCTCGCTACGCGTTTTCTACCCGCTGTTGAGCGGCATATCGGTCCACCAATCGAGAAAATAGATGACTGTAAGAGGTTCCTTAAGAAGCATTTGGCCTCAGAGCATGTTTTATCCGGGCCCATGGTTGAGGGTGATAGGTTGGTTGTTGAGAGGCGGAGGCGTTACACAGATGCTGTCAACCTATTAAGGGATAAGCTTAGGGATGGTGGCAGAAGTATTGGTGTGGCAAGCCTAGTCTCAAAGGCCTTTCTAGAATCACTAGAGATTCTGGTTAATGAGGAGATTAGGGACTTTTACGCCTCAAACAGAGATTTCGCAGTCTTCTTAACGAAATATCTTAGGGGTAGGCCGAGCTGGCCCCTCTAGGGCTTTCGTCCAGTGTCCCGTAAATGGAGATTTTCTCTATGAGGCGGCAATAGATGATACCTCCCTATCTTTCCGGATAGCCTCTCCCCTCTAGATTCTGTCTAAATCAAGAGTTTTTGATCTCATAAGTTTAGTTGGAACCGCATGGTCCCTTAGGCTAGTTTGCTCCTTTTATCCTTGTTAAGTGCCCTCATTTTTCCCAATCTTTTATCTCGAAAAATTTATAAAATAATGTCAGTTATAATTAATGCCCATCCAATGGTTAGTGGTGTAACCATTGATAAGTAAAAAGACTACGAAAAAATGCTGCTTTATCCTAACATTATTGCTCTCCCTCTTTACAGTAACTTTCTTATCGTCTTATTCGGTTAGGGCAGCCGGCCCCTCACAACTCTCTCCCTACTCAAAAGGAATGTCCGAACTTATCGATCAGATCAATTTCTCTAATGTATTGGAGCATGTGAGGTTCTTCTCATCTTTGGGGTCTAGGGTCACGGGATACGAAGGTTTTTACAGAGCAGCTGAATATATAAAGAGGTACTGGAGCGAAACGCTAAATCTAACCGTTATTGGGGAGAGATTTAGAATAGCCAGCCCAATTGTTAAGAAATATTCGTTGAGGGTTGAAATTCCTGAAGCCGGAATTATCGAGGCCGAGGCCTACCCGCTCTGGCCAAACCATGTTAATCCAAGCCCATATAAGAGTCCTGAGGCTGGTGATCGCCTAGTATATGTTGAGGGGGATGGTCTGCCTGAAAATTTCGATGGAGTTAATGTCAATGGCTCGTTCGTTCTCATGAACTTTAATAGTAGATGGTATTGGAAGAATGCGGCCATCTTCGGAGCCAAAGGTGTAATCTTTCTAGAGCCCGAAGACACTATATCTACCCAAGCGGTACAGAAGGTTTTCAATATTCCAATAAACTTCCCAAGATTATATGTGGCTGGAGAGATCGCCTCACTATTAAGAGAGAAACTTAAGGAGCATGGCGAACTAAGAGTGTGGATCGACTCTCTGATGGTTTGGGAGAATAGGGAAGTAGAAAATATAGTGGCCGTGATCGATGGGGTGAATCCGGATCTCAAAGGAGAGGTTGCGATTGTAGGTGCATACTATGACTCTTGGTCTATTGTTCCACAGATCTCGCCCGGCGCAACCGACTCGATGGGCATAAGCTTCCTCCTAGAGTTGGCCCGGCTCCTAAAGCTAAATCCACCGGAGAGAACGGTTTGGCTTGTTGCCTTTGCTGGCCACTATCAGGCGCTTGCAGGGGCCAGAGAGTTCATAGAGAATCATTTCAATGAGCTGCGTGGAAAGATAAAGCTGATGATTAGCTTGGATTTGGCCAGCGACAGTGATATTGTTGCAGCATATGCGGCTGGAGTGATGTATGGCTATAGTAGGCCGAGAGACCTCATAGTAAATTATGATGGTTGGATGAGGGAGATTTTCTCTTGGCTTGATGAGTTCGAGAATGTTATGGGTGAGGAGGCGCACTTTATTGATGGTGTCCGATGGATTAGGCCGTCCTGGATTTCAAACTCGCCACCGTTTGAACCATTCCTAAAATATTTTGAGGCTGAGGTCTTTACAGAAGCATGTTATGGGGGAGGCCTAGGCTTTGTGACGACAAACTCATTCCGAAAATATCAGTATACGCCGCTTGACATTTATGAGAGGATCCGCCCTGAAAACCTGCGTAGGCAGGTGACTCTACTATGGCCGCTCATTTATAGATCAGTTAATATGAGATCAACCCCCACGCTATATCCGAGAAGGTTTGGCGCAATAGACCATGGGATAGTTACGGTGACTCTTCAGCTGGGCGTATATAATAAGACCATAAACATGTTTAATGATTATGCTAACGAGAATGCTGTAATATTCGTTTCAGTAGGGCCAACGATGGGTACAACAACATCTATAGTTGCTGTGGGCCTCCAGCCCGCGGCCTATGTCGGCGTCTCACAAAGCGTTATAGTTCAAGGAACATCAGTGGGGCTGTTTGCCGCTCCACCAGCGGTTAGTGCTGGAGGCGCGTCGTCGGCTTCTCTCTCAACCCCCCTGGGCTTCTCTGTTGTTCTAAAGCCAGATGAAAATGGGCAGGTTACATTAAAGGGAATTAAGCCCCTCACTGGAATAGACGCCCAAGGATATGTGCTGGATCCGGAGACTGGAAGAATTTTATGCGCGACAGACACGGGCCCATTCGGAACCGGAATATTTAGGCTGGGTGGGCTTTTTGGCGCGCCGGGCTCCGCGGCTGCCCCAACCTTAACGCCTGGAATGGGTGGAATGGGATATCTAATGGAGGCGGGTGCATGGGCGAGGGCTTTCAATGTTCAAGTTGCTCATGGGCATAGATATATTCCACTTTTCAATACATCCTCAATTGCATTAATAGGCTTCTTCTTTGACCCATTATCTCTAACTGGGCCGCAGGGCCTATCAGTTGAAGTGCTAAACTTCGTCTCTCATAGCTACTTTGTTTGGAGGGATGTGTTGACAGCGTGGCCCGAAGCGATGGTCTTTATGGAGCCCGGTGTTCCGGCCGAGATAATTGTGAGAAGTCAAGGAAGAATAATCGCGGTTTTGAATAATGCTACTGAGTCTAAGCTTGAGGGGCAGGGATATAGGCTGTCTCGTGGAGAGACACTTGTTGTTACGGTCTTCGATGCCATCAAAAACATGTTCTACTTGACAAACTATAGGTGCGGTTTCCTAGAGAGCAGGATGTCAGTGAATCCAAAGATGCTTCTATATCTAGATTTAATGCGCAAATATATGGCGTTAGCCGAGGAGGCTGCCAAAAATGGTTTTAGGGGCAAGTTCTACTCATATAGCATAACTGCTTGGCAATACTCTTTAAGCGCTTATGAAGCATCCCTCAATCTACTATTTGATGTTGTACAAACCGCCTCATTCTTCTTCTTTATATGTGTAGCCTTTGTGATTTTGGCCTCAAGATTTACTGGAAGAAGGTTTACGGGCATTAAACAGATGCTGGTTATTTTAATACTCTTTGCCGCGGCAAACTTTGCCCTCGGCCTAGTCCATCCCGGATACACTATTTCTTCAAATATTTGGATGCTACTTAATGGATTGTCTGTTATCCTCTTTATTATTCTTTTAGTCTATGTTGTTGTGAGTGAGCTTAATACTGCAATGGCATCTCTAAGTGTTTCAATATTAGGCTTCCACCGCTCAGATATAGAGAGGGGGTCAGTCATAGTTTCGGCCCTCTCCATGGGCATGGAGAACTTAAAGAAGAGACCTATAAGGACGGTGCTGAGCCTATCCACAATAATCATAACGATATCGGCCATGACGCTCTTCACAACTATGGGAATAATGGTGTACTCTTATGAAAAGCCGACTGGAACTGCCACATATACAGGCCTCCTCATAAAGCGTCCTCCACAGCAGCTCTACACACCTATATCGGAGGTATATCTGCTAACGGTTCCGGGCATGGTCTCTGAGCTGACAAACTTTACGCCTATGCCGAGAGCATGGATATATCCAGCGGGACAGAACCTCTTCCTATCCTGGGGCGGCGAATCCGGCATTAGAGGTATAATGGCGGTAAGTATCGAGGAGGCGCAGATGCTGGAGTATGCTATAAAGCCCGGAAATGGAATCACATTTATTCCTGGAATTAAACGTGCAGTTTTAATAACAGAGGCGCTGCAAGAAAGGCTGAGCCGAGTGATGGGGGAGGATATTATTCCGGGTAAAACGAAGATAAGTTTGTATGGAATCGAGATGACGGTTTTAGGGGTTCTCGATAAAGAAATTGCAACAGAGATTATGTCAAAGGATTTAGATCAGCTCTCTATGGTAATGCCCGACCAGATGGCGACGGGTATGACAGGCGTATATTCGCCATTAGACCTTGACGCGATAATAATAGTTCCCTATGAGTTTGCATTGGAATATTTAAATGCTCAGCCAAATGCGATTAGATTGAATGCTGGTTCATCCATATTGGACTTAAGGGCGCTACGTAATAAGGCATTCGAGATAGTTCTGACGCTGCCATTTGACATATCATATGGGACGAAGGATAGTGGGGCAGGTGGCATCACTAAGAGGGATATATATTCGCTTGGTGGACTGGAGAATCTCGCGGTTCCATTAGCCCTATCATCGCTTACAATACTATCTATGATGCTCAGCGCGGTCTATGAGCGGAGGAGGGAGATAGCGACCCTAAGCACGATAGGTTTATCACCATCCCATATAGGAACAATCTTCCTCATGGAGAGCATAGCACTGGCTTTCCTCGGTAGCTTCTTGGGGTATATTATAGGTGCTGGCGCAACATCAATTCTGTGGAATCTAAAGATGTTTCCGCCATCATTGGTGCCGAACATATCGTCTGGAGTGATAATAGTGGTTATGGGAATAATGATGCTCTCAACAATACTATCCTCTATATATCCGATGACGAAGGCGTCTAGTCTCGCAACACCATCCCTATTGAGGAGGTGGAGGATAGGGAGCAAGCCTGTGGGCGACTACTGGAGTATAGATCTACCATTCAATGCAACACATGAGGAGGCTAAAGGGGTTTTATGCTTTATCAGCGAGTTCTTTGAGGCCTCCGCCGCCGAAAGAACAGGGCTCTTTATGCTCCTAGGATCAACGGGCCTATTCTCTAAAGATAACACTCACATACTTAGCGCCCAACTCCAGCTCTCACCCTTCGATGCTGGTATAATCCAGAACCTACAATTGGTTGCTAAACCCTTGAGCGCGGACATGTATGGCTTCGAGATCGTGATTAAGAGATTACATGGTCTCGAAAGCCTATGGATTACGGCCAACAAATCTCTTGTAGGGGAGATTCGTAAGCAATTCCTTATCTGGAGGGTTCTCTCTCCTAGGGAGAAGGCATCCTATATTAAGAGGGCGGAAGAAAGATGGATGAAGTAAAAGATAAACCTGAAGGAATAACGCAGGCAAAAGCGCTTACATGGCGGGTTATACTCGCCTACCTATTTATTATAGCAGTGATTCAGCCAGCCATAGTATATAATTGGTTGGTTAATGGCTTATGGGGGCTGGCTGGGTTAAGTAGCTGGGCCGTTATACTCTTGTGGGTTGGGTTAACTAGGAGGATGGGTTCACCATTAACCTCTAGAGAAATATTCGCGATAAGGATGATAGACTCCGCGGGCCTAATGTATACTGGATACTACTTCGCATATATCCTGCGCAATATGTATTTTGTAAACTCAGAAATAGCAAAACTCTTCGGTCTACAACATGAGGTTCCACGATTCTTCTCGCCTCTAGGCGAGGACTTCCTGAGGGTTTCCCTGAGAAGAACGTTCATTGATCCCTCTTGGACTCTTCCAATCCTCATATGTATTGTGCTGCCAGTTTTATTCACGGCTATTGCAAATTACATTCTCGGATTAATAGCGTTCAGCCTATACGTTCGAGAGGAGAGGCTCGTGTTCCCGATTGCCTCATGGGATGCTAGGATGATGATGGCCTTCGGTGAGAGAGATTTAAGTAAGATTAGGGTGATTTCACTGGCGATTGCTGGCGGAGCACTGTATGGTTTCATGACCAGCGGTTTAGCGACAATCTTCGGACGTCCAATGGTTCCCCGACTACTAATAGACTTTACCGGAATCTTGGAGAATGCTCTTCCGGGCGGAGCATTCGCTTTCACTACAGACTTTTTAGCGTATGCTATAGGTTTCATACTGCCGATAAAGTATACTGCGGCCCAGCTAGTCTCCTCAATAGCACTATATTTCTTCGGAAACTATTATGTGACAATAAATGATTTGTGGCCGGATGAGTGTAAGTGGCAGCCTGGAAGGGGGATACTGTGGAACTTTAATATGTCAACAATATACTTCTGGAACAGCTTCACGATAGGCTGGGGTATAGCGGCCGCAATCATACCGTTAATAGTGAGGTATAAGACTGTCATTAGAGCCTTTAAAGGTATAGGGAGGAGTCTATCTGGAGGGGGATCAGCTGGCTCCATTCTATTCAATGCCAAATATCTGATTCTGATATATTTGGCTATAGCTGCAACGGCCATAACTATTGTTAGAACCCTTGTTCCCGGATTCCCCATATGGATTCTTCTACTATTCACGATCGGCATGTCATTTATTATAACCCTGCTCCAAACACACTCCGCCGGTATCATGGTCGGAATAAACATACCATATCTTAGGGAAACAATGATATACTTTAGTGGTTATAGGGGTCTTGACATATGGTTCATTCCGCCGGAGATGATGCTGTATTTAGGCGGCTCCGGTATAACTCAGCAGATTCTGCAAGCCTCAATGTTAAATGTTAACTTAAAGGAGTATACGAGGATATACTTCCTTCTTGTGTCGCTTGGTCTTGTGGGGAGCTTCGTGTTCGTCTCATTATTCTGGAGTCTCTATCCAATACCGGGACATGCCTACCCCTATACAATATCTGGGTGGCCGGTTGAGGCGATGAACTTCTGGCGCTGGCAATCTTGGCTTTGGACTGGTTATTTATTTAGGAGGGAGTGGATGCTCTCGGGCTTCGGCCTCTCAGCAATCCTATATTTGATTTCAGACTTTGTCTTGCATGATGCCTCAATACCCATAGCGATGATGGGTGGAATGCTAACCCAGATACATGTTGCATTAGCCCAGTTTGCGGGCTCGTTGCTCTCGATGGCCGCCGCCAAATATATTGGGAAGAAATTCTGGGATGAGAATAGGGGCTTCATATATATGGGTTTGATCCTCGGAGATAGCCTAGTCTCAGCGTTTCTCCTACTTATACAGCTAGTTAATAGGTCAATATGGCTAATGCCCTACTAAGATCTTGTTGGGAAACAGATATTTTGGCACTATCCCTCTTTTGGGATTAGGGCGTTTAGGAGCTCCTCCCTCCATTTTCCGGCTTTTGGGTCGTAGGCTCCGAATCCTGAGCAGAACTCCCAGTAGCACCATGCTATGCCCCTCTTCT
>JAGTQA010000009.1 GCA_018396975.1 Candidatus Bathyarchaeota archaeon
TAAGCCCACACGGGCATTAATTGGCACAGATAAGCCGGAGAACACTACCGTGAACCTTTCGCCAACATTAACGGCGCCAATCCTCACCCTAGAGTTGCTAATGGTGAAGCCATTAGGGAGGCTGATTACCTCAAGATCGGCTGAGCTTATGCTGGATTCGCCAGTATTCTCCATCAAAACATAGAGGTTTGTGTTAACGGAGCCGGGCGATGAAGCCGGAGATAGGTATGCGTCAATAATTCTCAGCTCAATGCTTGGATATCTTGAAACAGTTATCGAGACATTATGTACCTCAGAAAATAAGGTTGGATTAAGTTCTAGACGATAGGTTATGTTGAGGGTTAAAGTATATGTTTTGGGCCGAATTGTCTCAGAAATATCTAGGTAGTAATCGAAGGTTATGTGGTCGCCCATCTCAACCTTTAGTGCAATAGAGCCATTAAGCGATCGCGCCGGCGCGGAGGGGCCACTTCCAGCACTAAAATCTACACCATTAACAGTCTTTAAATGTCCGGTGACAGACATCGCCGTTTCATTACCGAGATAAGCAGCTTCAATCCTTAAGCTAACCCTCCTACTTCCAGGATAAATTTTCTGCGAGCCTGAGGATGACCTAACCACAACACCAACTATGCTAAAGTTTTTCTGATCGCAGAGTGCACTCTCCATGATAGGGAGAGGCAACTCTATTGAGAAGATGGTTAGAATTAATATTAGGCTGAGTAGCCTTCTTCCCTTAACCATTAAACCCCACACCTAAATCTCTTCAACATCCTTAAGACATCCTACTAATAAGCGACTCGCTCGGGTTAGCCTTATACTCACCAACTATGCTACCATCCCTAATCACATAAATTTTCTCAGTGCAGTTTGCGATCTCCGGGTCATGGGTTACAATGACTATGGAGCGCCCCTCCTTGTTTAAGTTAAGGAATGTCTCGATGACAATTCTTGCCGAAGCTCTATCAAGATTTCCAGTAGGCTCATCAGCCAAGACTATGGATGGATTTCCAACAATAGCCCTAGCAATCGCGACACGCTGCTGCTGACCACCAGAGAGCTGATTAGGCTTCTTCTTAAGCCACCCGATTTCGCCACCAACCTTTAATATTGCCTCCTTAACCATCTCGGCCCTAACGCTTCTGGGAAGACCTCTGGGTATTAGGGGCATCTCAATATTCTCAAAAACTGTCAACCTGTTGATTAAATTGAATGTTTGGAAAACGAAGCCTAGTTTCCTATTCCTTAAATCCGCAAGCTCCCTATCACTGAGCCTCGAAACATCCCTCCCCTCAAAAATAATCTTACCTTTAGTTGGTCTATCAAGGAGCCCAAGCATATTAAGTAGGGTCGTCTTCCCAGAGCCGGATGGACCCATTATGGCAACCAGATCGCCCCTATGGACCATAAAATTGACTTCTTTGAGGGCTACCGTGGATATCTCGCCAACCCTATACTCTTTGCTAACACCTACTAGCTTGATGAGGGGGGTTTCTGAGATTCCCATAGGCTTCATCTGCATTCATAGATGTTATATTGGAATCCTATATGTCTAAAACCAAAATATTAATATATTGGAATCCTATATAAATGTTATGTTTGAATATGGAGAAAGAAAGCACCGAAATAATGAAGGAACAGCTGAAGAAGGGCTATCTCAAGCTGGCAATATTATATACGCTGTTAAGGGGTCCATTACACGGCTACGAGATGATTAAGCGGATAAAAGAGAGCACATTCAACCTCTTAACTCCAACAGCGGGCTCACTATACCCCGCATTAAAGGAACTGGAGTCTGACGGTTTTATTACTGGAAGATGGGTCCAACAGAGGAGGAGAGTAAAGGTTTATATGATAACTGAGAAGGGTAAGGAGGCATTCAAGGAGGTTATCGACAAGCATTTTAGATTAGCTTCGGCTATTAGAGGATGGCTGCTTACTCGGCTCGCACCAATCCACCCAATTGAGGGAGAAGAACCAACGGCACCAGCGCTCATGCAACAAGCTGTGAAGATAATTCTGTTGGGTGATAATGTTAGGGTGGAAGAGAGAATCGAGTTTCTGAAGGAGTTTAGGAGGGTACTCCAGCGGATAAACGAGACCATAAATAGGCTCATAGTAAGCATTGATAAAAGAATAATGGATTTGGAGGCGGAAATCAACCCCAAATAGATATTTCTGCATCGCGGAATAGACAATTTAATATTGCACAATCAATTTTTAATCTCTTGAGTTAAATAGAATGAGGTTTCCTTAGATATGGAGGGCGCCCTCATCCAGCCGATTACGCCGGAGATAAAAAGCCTATATTATAAGCAAGGTTATAGGCTTGCTGGGAAACATCTCCACAGCGCTGTCAAGATATGCCAGTGGACTAAGGAGAGCCTAAGGTCGGGTAGAGTCTGCTATAAGGAGCTTTGGTATCCACCGGTTCAAAGTCATAGGTGTATGCAGATGACACCCTATATTGGATGTAACTGCCACTGCCTATACTGCTGGAGGGTGCACTCTGGCGATAGGGAGGGACTTATCTGGAGGGAGTTCCCATTAGAGGTAGGGGAGTTTGACGAGCCAGCCGAAATTATAGAGGAGTTGATTGAGAGGAGGAAAGAGCTGCTCTCCGGCTGGAAGGGCAATCCCAGAGTTGATAGGAGGAAGTTTGAGGAGGCCCTAAAACCAACGATGATGACCATGAGCCTAACTGGGGAGCCAACCCTATACCCAAGAATCTCTGAGCTTATAGTTGAGGCTGGCAAAAGAAACATGATAACATTTCTAGTCACTAATGGAACCATGCCCGAGGTATTAGAGAATATGGATCCGCTACCATTCCAGCTATATGTTAGCGTCCCAGCCCCAGATAAGAGTACATACCTTAAGATTGTTAGGCCCCTAATTAAGGATGCATGGGAGCGCCTAAATAGAACGCTAGAGCTACTTCCAAGCCTAGAGACACGGAGAGTCTTAAGGTTTACGGTGATTAAAGGCTGGAACACCATGAATATTGAAGGCTACGCAAAAATAGTTGAAAAGGCCAAGCCAGACTTCATTGAAGTTAAGGCTTACGAGTGGGTTGGACAAAGCAAAGAGAGGATGCCGAGGAACGCCATGCCCTATATGGAGGATGTAGAGGATACCGCAAATAAGATAGCGAGTCTGACCGGATATGAAATTAAGGGGAAGTATAAGCCTAGCGGTGCAGTCCTACTAGCATAACGTGCCATAGAAAATTAAGCGTAAAACGTAATAAGACGGAAACAGTCTATTAAATTAAATTGGGAAAGAACAGCAATAAAGTAGGCTGAGGGTTAAGTGAGAATTTATGTGGGGGTGTTAAGTATGGTGAGCAGAAAGAAGATACAGGAATATGAGGAGAAGATAAAACAGGCCCTAGCAATCTTAAGTCAAGTTTCAGAGGATACTACAACACCAAGAAATATTAGGAGAACTGCGAAGGAAGCCATGGAGATTTTACAGTCAACCCAATATACGCTTGGAGTTAGAGCCTCAAATGCTATATCCGTCATAGACGAAATATTGCAGGATCCCAATATGCCACCATATACGCGAGTGAAATTGTGGAATGTTATGAGCCTACTTGAGGGGATAAAGGACTAGTATAAAATTCACATCAACACATTCTTTTTAATCCATTACCGTTTTGAAGAAAACTCATATTAGAAGAGTCTCTAGAGACACAAGACCATTAATTGAAGACTTAAGGAAACAATTAAATCGATGCTAAACAACATATCTTTTAGAGATTAGAGGAAGGATCGTGCTAATGCCCAAACACGAAGCAATGCTATATGAACCACTCGGGGACAATAGGGTTAAGTGTAATCTTTGCGCGCGCAGATGCATGATATCTGATGGTGGATTCGGATTCTGCGGTGTCAGGAAGAATGAGGGCGGAAAGCTATATTCGTTAAACTACGCTGTGGCATGCGCGGCTAATGTTGACCCAATCGGTAAAAAGCCTCTTTCACATTTTCATCCTGGAGCGCTTGTAATGTCGATAGCGACTGTTGGGTGTAATTTCAGATGCCAATTCTGCGATAATTGGAGCATAAGCCAAGAGAGGGATATTATTGGTAGGGATTTTCCGCCAGAGGAAGTCGTTAAGGCAACGATGGAGCATGGTTGCCAAGGTATAAGCTACACTTACACTGAGCCAACAATATTCTTTGAGTATGCCTATGACACCGCAGTCCTAGCCCATAAGCATGGCCTATTCAACACGTTTGTCACAAATGGCTATATGACACCTGAGGCCATCGAAGCCATTGCCCCATACCTAGATGCTGCAACCGTTGATTTTAAGGGCGGAGCCGATCCAGAATTCTATAGGAAATTCTCTATGGTTCCGTCCGTTGAGCCAATCTTTGAGGCTCTTAAGGAAATGAAGCGGCGGAATATACATATTGAAGTAACGAACCTTGTCGTGCCAAAGATCGGCGACTCTATAGAGAGGATAAGGGATCTTGCGACATGGATTAGGGAGAACCTTGGCGAGGATACACCACTTCACCTGCTAAGATTTCACCCAGACTATAAGCTAACTAATATACCATCAACTGAAATAAGAACTCTTGAGAGGGCTTATGAGGCTGCTAAGGAGGCTGGATTAAACTATGTTTATTTAGGGAACGTTCCGGGACACAAATATGAAAATACGTACTGTCCAGGCTGCCACAATCTCATAATAAAAAGATTAGGCTTCGAGATAATAAGGTGGAATTTAACTGCTGACATGAGATGCCCAGAATGCGGAAGGCAGATAGCTATAAGAGGCAAATTTCATAGAACCGGTCTATCATTCCCATATTCCATAATATGAGGGGAAAATGGTGATCGGCCAAAATAGATCATCTACCGTTTATTCGCATCTTTTGACGAAAGAATTATATTTTTGGGCAGCTCTGTTTAGTTGATGATCCGTGAATGAGGTCGCTAATCAATTTTCTATTTAGGCGGAATACAAAAGGTCGGCGGAGAAGAGAAGATTCTTATAAGCAGAGACATCTAGAGGATTTTCAATCCTATACTCAAGAGAAACAGCGGTCTCCTTCATGGTCTTCATGACTAAGCAGATAGAGAGCGAGGTCGATAATCAGAGAGAAACCTTCTTCCTCAAAAGAGATTGAGAAGGCGAAAATGATCTGCCGGCAACGTTTATCCATCATATCCGATAAGTGGGCATCGATAAGAAGAGATAATGTTAGAAGAATAATGGATCTAGAGTTACAAGTCTCGCAGATAAGGGATAGGGATAGCTTAAGTTGACAATAGAATTTCCAGTATCCTATATGGATTATGAGTACATAAGGCGAGTGCTCCGTGATCTAGAAGCCCGCATGATTGGCTTTTCCACATGGCGGACATGCAGCTAAAGATGAAGATTGTAAGGGAGACGCCTAAAAAGCAGAAAACCATGGATGAGATTCTGGAGGTGCAGAAAGGCAAGCTTACCGAGGAAATATATAGTGAGTTCAGGCAGAAATATTTAGGCATGCTCGATGAGAAATTCAAAACTCTAAGATCTGTAACAATAGGTCTAGAACCATACTTAGAGCAAATACAGGAAGAAATTAAGAAGATAAATGTGGAGATTGAGAGGGTTACGGTTGCCTACAACCTCGGCGAAATAAGTGAGGAGGAATACATTAAGATTTGCAGTCCACTCCAAAGTAGATTAGCGGCCCTAAAGAGTAAACTTAGAGAGCTTGAGGAAATATTTGAGTTCCTCAGAAAACCAATAGGGATAATTTAGTTAGGTAAATTTATTAATGTGGAGGAGACGCTATCATGAGTAAAATAATGATTTCTAATACACGAGACCACTTCATTAAGGACGGAGAAAAATTCTTTTATTTAGCTGATACATGCTGGAGCGCTTTCACCAACCCAACATATGATGAGTGGGAATACTACTTAGAGTATAGGCAGGCGCAGGGCTTCAACGCCATACAAATAAATATTCTGCCACAGCATGATAGGAGCGAGACGGAAAAATACATCGAGCCATTTGAGGTTCTCTCTGATGGTGGATGGAACTTTAGTAGGAGGAACGATGTGTACTTTGATAGAGCGGAGAGAATGGTTGAAATGGCCGTTAAGAGGGGATTTACACCAGCTCTAGTGGTTTTATGGTGCAATTATGTTAGGGGCACATGGGCCTCAAAGATAAGCCCCAATAGAATAATACCTAGAGAGAACCTTGAAGAGTACGTGAATTATATTGCGGAGAGATTTGGAAAGTATAATCCAATTTTTATTATAAGCGGGGACACAAACTTTGAGACTGAAGAATCAATAGAATATTATAGGGTGGCGATGGACATAGTTAAGAAGATATCACCATCCTCGCTTACAACAATGCACTTGATGGGGGGCTTATGGAATATACCTGAGGTTTTCATAAAATCCCCCAACTACGATTTCTACATGTATCAGTCCGGACATCTTAGGGGAGAACAGCATCTACCATATGAGTTAGCTCAGAGATTTTATGGCATGCCAGTTAAGAGGCCGATAGTTAATGGGGAACCATGCTATGAAGGGATCGGATCCATAGGAGCATATGAAAAGTATGGTAGATTCAGTAGTTTTGATGTTAGAAAGGCGATTTGGCAAAGTCTTCTCTCGGGGGCGAAGGCTGGGGTGGCTTATGGTGCGCATGGCATATGGTCTTGGCAGAGGCTGGATCAGGAGTATAAGTATAGCAAGGTTTACGGCATGCCCTATCCCTGGAATATAGCATCACATTTCCCAGGAGCCTTTGATGCTGCATTCGCAAAATGGATCTTTGAGAAATATGATTTATTTGATGTGGAACCTGCAAATAGTAAACTCCTGAACGAGACATCTGAGATTCGGGTTGCGGAGGGGGCGGATAAGATAGCAGTTTACTCCCCATTCAACACGGAGATAAAGCTTGAAATTGATTGTTCACATTATAAGTGGGAGGGAATAGACCTAGAGGGTAGGAGGATTTTTAAGCCGAAAATAAGGGATGAAGGAAAATATACAGTAATAAAGATGGCAGTCTTCAACAGAGACTACTTAGTGGTGGGAACAAGTATCTGAAGGGCTTAGAGGCTGTAGATGGCGGTTATTCCCTCCCCATTCTTCCATGATTGATGTACGCGTTGCACACTAAACCCTTAATAGTTGCATTTCAGGAGAAATTATAGAACCGGGCTCTTATTTTCATACCCCATTATATAATACACTATAGATGAAGCCATTTTAGATCTTTCAGTCATCATAACGTTGCTTCAATCATTAAGAAGATTATTAGCAAGAGGGTTATTACAACAATTAGTGCTGTCCTAGCAATATCTCTCAGAACCTCTTTTCTTAAGCGTCTCTCAATTATAACTATTATGCCGCCTGAAGCATGCAGGTACATAAGAAATATCGTTAAAATTCTTAAAAATTTATCAGTATGAATTTTTCTGGGCTCAGGGATTATTCTCAATTCCGGAGCTAACATTTGATATCCGCTAAGCAGGTATATTGAGGCTAGCACTATTAGGGGTAGAGAAGTGAGCTCAATCATCAATAGGGATGTTTTCACTAGCATTGCTCTATTAACTATAATGCTTCACCTCCTAGACTTAATATATTCCCATATATCTTCAAAGGATGTTTTAGGCGGGCTTTTCGGAACGCCTATGGGAACTATATACAGCGGCTTCTCCTCCGGTTTAGAGTCAATGGTCTTAGCCACTTGGTCGTCATTAAAGGCTCCAACAACCACAGCGCCGTATTTGAGAGCTGTAGCCATGAGATATATATTCTGTCCAGCATGCCCAACCTCCATGGGAACATATCTAACTCTACCTCTCTCACCATAAACTCTGGTGGTTCTCTCAAATACCGCGCAGATAACAATGTTCAGTGGAGCCTCGCCAACCCAACTCTGCCCTAAGGCTGCATTCATAAGGGCCCCCCGATAATCTCCTCTTTTAACCAGCAGTAGGGTGTGGCTGTGCGGCTCATACCTATAAACCCCTTCCCCGAGGAAGCCCTCCGAATATTTCACGCCTCTTTCACCTATCACGACGTAGATTTCTAGTGGGTATGTGGCGCCCGCGCTTGGCGCTGCCCTAAAACCTAGTTTGGGCTCGGTTATGCCGTATGCAGCCCAGAGTATCATTGCTAAATCGCTTATGTTTACTGGCTCACTGGTATATTCCCTAATGCTCCTCCTTAACAGTATCGCCTCTTCAACCGTTAATTCGCTAACCCTTCGGGGTAATGGCAGAAAAATTTTCTCATCAAATAGTATTGGCATATCGGTTATTATTGTACGCTCGGCTGGAGCAGCAATATACCATGTATATGCTATAATAGAGGCTGTTAGGGCTAATGAGAGTGCCCAAACAATTCTTTCAAGCAGCTTAGCCAATACATAAACCCCCAGAATTAAATTTTCTTTGCCAGCAATATAAGTATGTCATAAGCCTTTCTCCGGCTAAACCCTTAATAATTTCTCCAAAGAAATCTTTCTTAGATGCTCATGTGGCGCATTCTTAGGAGAGATGCCATAGAAGTCCTCTATGATGAGAGGGCTAGGTCTAGCCTAGCAAGATACTTCGCTGTTATGAATGATGAGAAGCCGGCAAAATTTATGATAGCGAAGAGGCTTCCGGCAGAGTTTGATGTGGATGAGCCGCTTGAGAGTTTATGGGCTAAGCATGAGAAGCTAACTGAGGATTTCTATAGGATTCAGGGCGAGATAGATTCTGGGAGAATAAGCCTAGAAGATATGGTTGCTCCGGAAAAATCCTATCTAGACCTCAAAATAGCCATTGCAAATAGGATTCTCGAGCGATGCCACCTCTGTAATAGGCGATGCGGGGTAAAC
>JAGTQA010000073.1 GCA_018396975.1 Candidatus Bathyarchaeota archaeon
CGCAGAATACGGAGAGGAGGGAGAGGCTATTCAGAAAGATAGGGAGGTATCTATCGCCTATTTTTGGTAGCCCGGGGGAGATTCGAACTCCCGTCAGCGGGTCCAGAGCCCGCCATGCTTGACCGCTACACCACCGGGCTTCGGTCATTAATGTTTGGTTAAAGGTGGCTTATTTCCTTTTTGCTACACTGCAAAATGCCCCTCAGCCTATGAAGCGGGCTATTAAATCCTTCCTCCTCTGCCTTATATTCATGGCCGCCTCAACCGTCATTTTTAAGACCTCCTCAACCTCCCGACCTGAAACTTCCCTAACACCAAAAACGCTTATAGCATTCTGATAGACCTCTGTAGGCGCCGCCTTAGACTCGCCAAGAAACTTCAGAAGCACAGAATAATCGAACCTCACACCCTCAGAAGCAGATATTAGGAGAGCGTAGTTCTCAAGCATATCGGCCAGAACATGGAACATATAATGGGCCGCCTCAATCGGTGCCGCCTCGTCCAAGAGCGCATTCACACGGGCAACCAGACCCCTAAGAAAAGTCTCGCGCCCATAATAGTTGAGTTTAGTGGCAACCTTAGGATGTAGGCTCCTAAGCGCCGCGGGACTAGCTGAGATTGTGGATATCGCACCCCTCCAAGCCGATGAAAGAGATTCAAGCATCTTCTTCACACCAGCCTTATCTAGCCCAGCAAAGCCCATAAGATTAATATAATCCTCGTATAAACCATGCATCTCCAGACCCTTGGAAGCCGCCTCAAGGTTCCTCATGAAGTGGCTGCTCAGAATCGGCTTCTTACCAATCTCCGTCAGAATCTTCATGAGGGACCAGAAGCACCTAATAGCATTAACCTTCACACTCCGATAATCCCCCCTATTAAAGGCCGCCCTAGCCCGGCTTAAATAAGCATCAGCCTCAATAAGATGGGTCTCAGTCCTAATCTCAACCCTTTCAGGCCTCCAATAAACCTTAAGCATCAGATCCCTAGCCCTTGAAAGAGAATTGTCCCTGTCAAATATGACCTGCAACTCATATAGCTTCTGATCTATCTCAGGCGGAACCCTATAAGCCACCCAGCTCCTCGGAACATAATTAAGGTCCACGAGATTACCGTCCAACTCAATTCTCTCAAAATACTCATAATCAAAGTCCCTGCTCTCAACAACCAAAAGATCTATATCGCTACTAAGAGAAGCATCACCACGACTCCAACTTCCAAATAAACCTATGCCGGAAACAATCTCACGCGCCCTCAAATCCCCAATAAAAGGCTCAAGAATACCGCGAAATCTGCCGGGAATACCCATCAACCAGCACTCCTCCCCAAACAACACTAAAAATATTGAACTATCAACTGATAAATCTTTACCAATAGGCCAAAAAGTATTTATGGATGAAAGAATGAACTATATATCGAGGTCCGTGACACGACGGCGGCGTCAATGCAGATAAAGGAGGCGATCAGCCTCCCAATGAAGCATTGACCTCCAGTCACGGACACAATTAATGCGGACCTTAGCCCAAAAAAGCTAAGGTCTAAGGCGGGCCAGCAGAAGCCCCCGCAACCAAGATGATTGCGACCTACTCCCAACTCCGGTTGATCCTGCCGGACCCCACCGCTATCGGGGTGGGACTAAGCCATGCGAGTCGGCGCCCTCCAGCCACCGGGGAGGGCGCGGCGGACGGCTCCGTAACACGTAGCTAACCTACCCTCAGGACGGGAATAACCCCGGGAAACTGGGGCTAATTCCCGATAGGTGAGGAGGCCTGGAATGGTCCCTCACCCAAAGGGCTCTGGAACCATGCTTCCAGAGCCGCCTGAGGATGGGGCTGCGGCCGATCAGGTAGTTGGTGGGGTAACGGCCCACCAAGCCTATAACCGGTACGGGCCGTGAGAGCGGGAGCCCGGAGATGGGCACTGAGACAAGGGCCCAGGCCCTACGGGGCGCAGCAGGCGCGAAACCTCCGCAATGCGCGCAAGCGTGACGGGGCTACCCCGAGTGCCGCCCGCTGAGGGCGGCTTTTCCCCAGTGTAGACAGCTGGGGGAATAAGGGGAGGGCAAGTCGGGTGTCAGCCGCCGCGGTAATACCCGCTCCCCGAGTGGTGGGGACGATTATTGGGCTTAAAGCGTCCGTAGCCGGCCTGGTAAGTCCCTCGTTAAATCCAACGGCCTAACCGTTGGACTGCGGGGGATACTGCCAGGCTAGGGGGCGGGAGAGGCCGGCGGTATTCCCGGGGTAGGGGTGAAATCCTATAATCCCGGGAGGACCACCAGTGGCGAAGGCGGCCGGCCAGAACGCGCCCGACGGTGAGGGACGAAAGCCGGGGGAGCGAACCGGATTAGATACCCGGGTAGTCCCGGCTGTAAACGATGCGGGCTAGGTGTTGGCGCGACTACGAGTCGCGCCAGTGCCGCAGGGAAACCGTTAAGCCCGCCGCCTGGGGAGTACGGTCGCAAGACTGAAACTTAAAGGAATTGGCGGGGGGGCACCACAAGGGGTGAAGCTTGCGGTTCAATTGGAGTCAACACCGGGAACCTTACCGGGGGCGACAGCAGGATGAAGGCCAGATTGAAGGTCTTGCCAGACAAGCTGAGAGGAGGTGCATGGCCGTCGCCAGCTCGTGCCGTGAGGTGTCCTGTTAAGTCAGGCAACGAGCGAGACCCGCGCCCCTTGTTGCCAGCGGCACCCCGGAAGGGGGCCGGGCACACGAGGGGGACTGCCGCCGATAAGGCGGAGGAAGGAGCGGGCCACGGCAGGTCAGTATGCCCCGAATCCCCCGGGCCACACGCGAGCTGCAATGGCAGGGACAATGGGTTCCGACCCCGAAAGGGGGAGGTAATCCCTAAACCCTGCCTCAGTTGGGATCGAGGGCTGCAACCCGCCCTCGTGAACATGGAATCCCTAGTAATCGCGCGTCATCAACGCGCGGTGAATACGTCCCCGCTCCTTGCACACACCGCCCGTCGCTCCACCCGAGTGAGGCCTAGATGAGGCGCAGTCTCCTTGGCTGCGTCGAATCTAGGCTTCGCGAGGGGGGAGAAGTCGTAACAAGGTGGCCGTAGGGGAACCTGCGGCCGGATCACCTCCTAAGAAGCAATTGTCTGGTTGCGGGGCTTCTGCTGGCCCGCGGCACTCAAAAACCTCATTATTCTAGTTATTGCTAAGCATTTTATGGCAAGATTTATTAGTATGGTGATCCCTTATCTTTAGTCTTGTTTGGGTTTGGTGATGCACATGGCGAGTAAGGACCAGATTATTGGTGCGCTAATACTTATTGTGTGCCTAGTAATAGCTGTAGGATACGTGGTTATTCTTGTTTATCCGAAGGCATTAGCTGACCTCTTCAATTCTAATCCAGACGAAGTTCGATTCTGGGCCGTGGCCATAGTTGTGCTCATAGCCTTCTTGGCAGTAATGTTCATTGGCGCATGGATTGGGTGGACAATGGCTACAACTCCCCCACCTAAACCGATAGAGGAGATTGAAGTGGAAGAGGCAAAAGAAAAAGGATCTGAGGGCGAAAAATCTGAGGGATAAGCCTAAAAGATTACTTCAAACTAAATTGCAGCCTTCGCACCTTCCTTCTACATTCTGACGATAACCATAATTTATGCTGATATCTGGGAAATGAATAAGTATTAAATGCAACCTGAAACTAATTTTGCTTTGTGGTGAGATACGCATGGAGGGTGTTAGAGGAGTTGTTTTATGTGGGGGGCCGGGTAAGAGGCTTAGGCCTATAACATATTATTTTCAAAAGGCCATGATACCGATTGGTAAGATGCAGAAACCCCTCCTCGAGTATATAGTTAGGCTGTTAAGGTTTTATGGAATAAAAAATTTGATATTCCTCGTCGATTATAAGGCTGAACAGATCATAAATTATTTTGATAATGGTTTGAGATTTGGTGTGAATATAAGATACGTGTATGATGATCCATCACTTAAGGGAACAGCTGGTTCAATAATTAATGCATATAGGAGAAAGGAACTAGGCAGCGATGAGACGCTCCTAATATATTATGGCGATATCCTGACAAACATGAATATACAGAAATTTCTAGAGTTTCATAAGAATAAGAGGGCTATTGCCACTGTTGCTTTATCGAGTGGCTTTACAGTTCGTGTCGGCGTGGCGGATCTAGAGAGTGATGGAAGAATCCGCTATTTTCAGGAGAAGCCTAAAATAGAGAAGCCGGTTAGTATAGCGATAGCTGCACTTGAGGGTGAGGCGCTCGAAGAAATGAATAACTTGGCAGCTGGGAGACGCGAATTGGATTTCATGGGAGACGTAATACCTTATCTAATAAACAGCAAGAAGGATGTTTATGGTTATGTTACGGATGCATTTTGGTATGATGTTGGAAGCACAGAGGCTTATGAGAAGCTAGAGCCAGAGATCGTTGATAAAATATTTTCCTTCCTATTTTCCCAATAAAGTATGAGGATGAAGGTTCCTCAAAATCCATCCCTTTAATTGCTACACAATAGAGGGGAAGATTCCGCTTAAAAATCTCTTTTATAGTTAAATAGTAAGAGATATTTTAATGGCTGCTGTAATATAATTTTCATTTATGCTAAATTACGGTGTCGGTTTGCTTCCTAAAATGGTTAGGGTTAGGCAGAAATTTTACGCTCCGAAATTGGACGATTACATATCCATTTTAAGGAGGGAGCTTGAGGGGGCTGGATTAAGGGATTCCGTTAAGCCGGGTGCTAAAATAGCTATTACAGCCGGAAGCCGTGGAATAGCACATATAGTTGAGATCCTCGCAACGCTAGTTAATGAGGTTAAGGAGGCTGGTGGCAAACCATTCATTGTGCCAGCTATGGGAAGTCATGGCGGTGCAACGCCTAAGGGTCAGTTGGAGATTCTAAGGAATCTTGGGATAACTGAGGAGTCAGTTGGTGCACCAATATATGCCTCAATGGAGGTTGAAGAGGTTGGGCGCCTCAGTAATGGTGAGCCAGTCTATGTTGATAGAATTGCACTTAAATCTGATGGTATAATCGTTGTTAACAGAGTTAAGCCGCACACGGACTTTAAGGGTAGGATAGAGAGTGGTCTAATGAAGATGATAGCAGTAGGACTTGGAAAGCAGAAAGGTGCAGAGATAATACATAGATATCAGCTCGAGGGTTATCATAGACTTATTCCGGAGGCAGCTAGACTTATCATAAGAAGGGCCCCCATAATTCTTGGGGTTGCAATAGTTGAAAATGCTTATCACGAGATTGCAGCGATAAGAGCTCTGAAGCCGGAGGAGATTGAGGAGGAAGAGCCTAAGCTCTTAGAGATGGCAAAGGATCTGATGGCTAGGATACCTTTTAAGGAAATAGATGTTTTAATAGTTGATGAGATGGGGAAGGATATAAGCGGAACCGGAATGGACACTAATGTTATAGGGAGATTCTGGGCTTCTCCTGACGAATATGAGAACCGCGCACCAAAAATTAGGAGGATAGTTGTCCTAGACTTATCCGAGAAGTCTGATGGAAATGCTGTTGGAATAGGGTTGGCGGACATTACAACTAAGAGACTTTTTTCAAAGATAGATTTTGAGAAGACATTTGCAAACTGCCTAACTTCAACGTGGCCTGAACTCGCTAAGATTCCGCCCTTCCTACCTAATGATCGAGATGCCATTCTCATGGCTATAAGATGTTGTGGGCCAATAGATCCACTTAAGGCTAAGATTGTTAGAATTAAGAACACGCTTGAGTTGGAGTATATGTGGATATCAGAAAGCCTCTATGAGATTGTGAAGCAAAATAGAGAGTTGGCGGAACATATAGAGGTGTTAGGTGAACCTGAAGAGATGCAGTTTGACATCCTTGGAAACTTAGCCCGATAGAATGCTTCCAATGAAAGACCTGAACTTAAACTTTTGGGATTAGACTGAAGTCTCCTGAGTAGGCAGCTTCTAGTGTAGGCTTCATAAGTCTGTCAACGTCTCCAAGCTCTGCTCTTATCGGTATTGGCATATTCTCTAGCTTCATTCTTAGTTGCGGATCCTTTGCAGCATTTACCATTCTCTCTATATGCTTCTCAGTGACACCAGCTTCCCTTAAGGTTGTTGGAAAGTTTATTCTCCTAGAGAACTCTATCATTCCCTCAGCAACAGCCTCGGCGAGCTTTCTCCCTTCAAGCTTTAGGCTCTTCTCATCCATATAGCCATTATCCACGTATATTTTGGCAACTCTCCTCAATTGATCCTGTATTGCGGAGGAGAATAGGATGGTGTAGTATGGGTTTAGGATTGCGCATGCCCTACCATGCGTAAGAACATCAATGAGTGAGAAGCTTCCTAAGTGGGCGCCGCTGGTGCCGCCGAGCATAATCGAGTAGCCACCTAAATCGGTTCCAAGCCCAAGTGCATATCTAGCTTCCAGATCCTCGCCATTCTCAAGGGCCCTTGGTAGCGCCTCAACTATAAGCTTTATTCCAGTATAGGCGACCTCGCTTATCCTTTCATAATTTGCTTTTCCAGTCGCACCCATCCAGACCTCCCAGCAGTGA
The DNA here is from genome assembly GCA_018396975.1 of Candidatus Bathyarchaeota archaeon. GTDB lineage: Archaea > Thermoproteota > Bathyarchaeia > Bathyarchaeales > DTEX01 > DTEX01. The sequence continues at coordinate 6,526 of JAGTQA010000073.1, forward strand.
GATATGCCGTCTAGGGCCCCATCCTTAGTTAGGTCCGGCGGCATACTCTTAGTTATATCATACTGGAATATTGAGGCTCTGGGAACAATTGACTCATCAACTATGAGCTTCTTCTGAAGTGTTTTCATGTCGGTTACATTTGAGTATTTAGTTAGGTGAGATGCTGAGCTACTAGCTGTCTGTATTGCTATTAGTGGTATTTTCTTCCCACCGGATTTTGCTGAGACCAGCCCAGTTCCAAAATACTCGTCAATTGAGCCGCCATATAATGCTAAAATAAGCGCTGCCTTGGCACCATCAATTACGCTACCACCACCTATGGCAACAACACCATTACACCTTAAATCCGCGAGCTGAGAAGCGAGCCTATAAACATCTTCCTTGGGGGTATTCTGTCGCGCCCCCTCTAAGATCCCCACGATTTCACAGCCCTCTCTTTTGAGAGAGTCGCTTATCATGCTAACTATGCCGGTTCTTATACCGGTTCCACCAGTTATAATCGCGACTCTCCTGCCGATCCTATTGATATACTTGTTGAATTGCTTTAGTGCATTCTCCCCGAAAGAGTAATCTTCACCTTTAAACTCGATTAGAAGTCTCTCCGCAGTCTTCATTAAAGATTTATCAGGTTTATCTTTCATTTTAAAAACCAGCCATTAACAAAATTTTAGTATTTTTTGTCAGGGGGCGGCCTCACTTTTACTACGTCCGGATTTACTAGGTTCGGCGGAACCCTTCCCTCAAAGAACGCTATTAAGTTCTCTGCGACCATCTCAGCCATCCTTGAGCGCGTCTCGTAGCTGGCGCTTGCTATGTGTGGTGCTAAGATAACGTTGCTAAGCTTTAATAGAGGATTGTCCATGGAGATTGGTTCCTGTTCAAATACGTCTAATGCTGCTCCAGCAAGTCTTCCTTCTCTTAGCGCCTCACATAATGCTTTCTCATCAATGACTGATCCCCTTGAAGTATTTATTATATAGGCGGTCTTCTTGACCAATCTCAGCTTTTCGGCATCTATCATGTGATAGGTCTCCTCTGTTAGTGGAACATGAATGCTTATGAAGTCAGACTCTCTAAGTAGGGTGTCTAAGTCAACATATTTTGCGCCAACCTCGCTTTCTATCTGCGGATTTCTCACCTTATCATAGTATAAAATTTTCATGTTGAAACCTTTGGCCCTTCTGGCTACTGCTGAGCCTATTCTTCCAGCGCCAATAATGCCTAGCGTGGCCCCGTAAATATCTCTGCCAAGAAGCATCATTGGATGCCAACTAACCTTCCATTTACCATCACGGACATATTTATCGGCCTCGACGACCCTCCTAGCAATAGCCATTAGAAGTGCCCATGCAAAGTCTGCTGTGGTCTCAGTTAGAACGCCCGGTGTGTTGGTTACGTAAATGCCTCTCTTAGTTGCCTCTTTAACATCAATATTATCGTATCCAACTGCCATCTGCGCAACGATTTTAAGTTTAGGTGCGGCATCAAAGATTTCAGCGTCAATTTTGTCTGATAGAAGCGTTACAAGGGCATCAACATCTCTAGCCTTCTCAATTATTACCTTCTTGGGCGGCGGGCCATATTCAGGCCAAACCTCGGCATCAAAGTGCTCCAGAATAATCTTCATCCCCCTCTCCGGGATCTCGCGGGTAACGTAAACTTTAGGCTTCAATTATCACCCACCCATTCACGTAACATTCTTAGGAGTATTTTATAACCATTGATATTAATTTTGTTTTCAGCACCGTGGTTGTTAGGCGGCAAGAGACTTAAATAGTCTCATAGAGTTAGAGTATACCTCCCTATCTCCCCGAATACCCTCTCCTCCTCTTCACCTAGCATAGGATCACTTCTTCATGCTTCTCGTAAAAATTCTATTGTCTTTTGAATAGAGAATGGAATTTTTGTCTTTCCTTCTGATTAGGGGAGCTTGAGTCTTCTATTTCTCGCTGAAAAATCTGTTTAATGGGATATTTTTGTCCGCGTCTGTTTGCTTTTTTGGTTTTTTAGGCGGTTTTAGGCGTGGTTCCTCCTCTCCTTTTATGGCCTCTGGCGCAGCCTCCTCAGCCCTCTGAAGCCTCCTCTTCATCATCATTTTAGCCATCGTCTTCGCTGTTTTAGCCAGCTCCCTCGGCAACCCAAGGATTCTCGCCACCTCCACGTCAATCTTCTCGATAACCGTATCCCAGAGCTTCTCAATGTTCTCCGCAGTATCCGCGCCACCAAGCCTCCGCGCCTCAGCCTCAAGCCCATCAAAAAGAGAAGCCAACAGCTCTATGTCCTCCTGTCTTAGAGTCTTAACGTTTAAAATGGGCAGTTCTTCAGCATGCTTAAC
>JAGTQA010000047.1 GCA_018396975.1 Candidatus Bathyarchaeota archaeon
AGGGCAGTCTCGCTAATATGGCTGAAGATGGCAAGAATCACATATGCCGCCCAAGCCCTATCCTCCTAATCCTAGATACTGCTTTCTACACTGAACCCATATTCGCTGGGCTCAAAAAAGGAGAAGGGATTTGAACCCTAGAGGTTGGCGCCCTGGCCGGGATTTGAACCCGGGTCGGGCGGGCGACAGCCGCCTATACTAGACCGGGCTATACTACCAGGGCTTTAATATCACTACTTTTTTTGATTTTCGGGTATATAGCCATTTCGTCCTTTAATTAAATAGGTATGTTAATATGGTTTTCTCTGGAACAGAGTTGTTAGCGATAAGAGTAAGGCTATTGTTTGTCGCCACAGGCATGAATACTGAATTTGGCAAGATAGCAGAGGCCATTAAGGGCTGTTAAAGTGTGTAGAACTAAGTTGCTTATACGGAAGCTAAGGCTTATTGAGGCATTCTAAAAAAGGCGCTTAATTCTTCAACTTTAGTCAACTTATCTGTTATTAGTGCTGCTACCGATAGAAATAAATTCTCTGGCATTTTATTGTTTTGTGGTGGTGAGTTTGGCGGGTATATCTGTTAAGTGGCTTGGCCACGCAAGTTTTCAGATAGTGACGGCTGATGGCAAGGTTATCTACATCGACCCATATGAGGGGAGGTATGCTGATAAGGCCGATCTTGTTCTAGTGACACACTCGCACTTCGACCATTGCGACACATCTAAAATTGATAGGGTGAGGAAAGAGAATACTGTAATTGTTGCCCCTGAGGAGTGTGCATCTAAGATTGGCCGTGGTGTTAGGGTTATTAGGCCAGGTGAGAGGGTTTCCGTTGGCGATATTACCGTTGAGGCTGTTCATGCATATAATGTGAGGCGCTTTAGGTCTCCGGGAAATCCCTTTCACCCGAAGGGTTTGGGCGTTGGCTATTTGATAACTGTTGGTGGCAAAACCATTTATCATGCTGGGGACACAGACTTTATACCGGAAATGAAGGATCTTAGGGGTAGAGGGATTTCCTTAGCGCTGCTTCCTAGCGGTGGAACCTATACTATGGATAATCCAGAGGCGGCTGAGGCGGCCATAGCCATAAACCCTGAGGTTGTTATTCCAATGCATAGGTGGGATACAAACCCAGAGGAGTTTAAGAGGAGGGTTGAGTCCTCATCAAATATTAGGGTTGTTCTGCTGAAGCCTGGGGAGAAATACGAGATCTAGGGAAGAGATTTCTGGCAATATCTTTGGGCGGCAGCCTACTGCCAATCAAATCTAGGGATGACCATAGGCTTGGCTGAGATAAAGTTTTACAGTGAGAAGACTGGTAGGTTCTATAGGCTTGTTAGGACTGATACTTGGCCTTACCTTGAGATCTCAGGTATAAGGATGCATAGGGCTGACACCGTTGACCCAAAGACCGATGCCATTATGAAGGTTAGGGCCCTCGGAAAAATCTATGGGATTGTCTTAGACTGTTGCACTGGGCTAGGCTACACGGCGATCCTAGCGGCTAAGGCTAAGGGGGTTAAGAAGGTCATAACTATTGAGAAGGATGAGAACGTTATTTTTATTGCCAAGCAGAATCCGTTCTCCAGAGACCTCTTCGAGAATGAAAAGATCGAGTTGATAATTGGGGATGCATTCCACGAGGTTCGAAGATTCGATGATAAATACTTCAATTTCATCATTCATGATCCCCCAACGATAACTATTGCCCCGGAGCTTTACTCGCTGGACTTCTATAGGCAGCTGTTTAGGGTGCTTAAGGATAATGGTAGACTCCTACATTATGTTGGTAGGCCCGGCATCAGGCGTGGGAAGCGGTATCTCAAGGGAATAATTGAGCGCCTGAGGATGGCTGGTTTCGGAAGAATCCGATATATTGAGCCCATACTAAGTCTAATCGTTGAGAAGTAATAGGCTGGCAAATATTTATCTTACTCCAAGATTTTATGATTGAGGAAAACTCGATTATAAAAGGGAATAGCGCGATGAACGTATTTGTTCTCGGACCGGCTGGCTCAGGTAAGAGCCTACTCGTAAAGAACTTCTCTGCCTATCTGGCTAGGGAGGGCTATGTTGTCCGAACAGTTAATCTAGATCCCGGCGTTCTGGATCCGGGCTATAAGGCCGACTTCGACATAAGATCCATATTCACTGTTGAGAGCATAATGCGTGAAATGGGTTTGGGCCCCAATGGCGCAATACTTGAGGCAATGGATAGACTGGCCCACATGAAGATTCCAGATTTTGGTGGCGCCGACCATATAATCTTTGATACGCCGGGTCAGCTAGAGCCGTTTCTATTTAGAGATGCTGGAAGGAGGATTATTGGCGGCTTTAGGGATAGATGCTGCTTCTTTCTAGGCGACCTAACGGCCCTAAAAAATAATCTCCTAGGATTCTACTTATATGCCCTAACAGCCTACTTCACACTTGAGACTGAGACAATAGCCATTTTAAACAAGGTTGACCTCTTGACTCCGGAGGAGGCTGAGGGGGTTAGAGAGATTGTGAGAAGCCCACTCCGCCTAACAACTAAGCCTTTGGGCTTAAGGGATGAGATGAGCGCTAGGCTTCTGAAGACGCTGAGACACTTCTTCCCACCTAAGAGGGTTCCGCTGGTGTCAGCTAAAACGGGGGAGGGTTTCGAGGAGCTCCTAACAATATTATATGAGATTAAATGTGCATGCGGCGACCTAACCTAATTCTTTAAATAATCTTTAAATAATGGGCTAGGTCTCTCTTACTTGTGGGATATGTATGGATAAACTTGGAGTTGGTTTTATAGGCTCAGGCTTCGTGGCCAGATTCCACGCTCTCTCATGGACTGGTGTGAGAAATGCTGAGATAGCAGCCATATATAATGTTAGGGCGGAGAGCGCCCGCAGACTAGCCAGACTAATAGAGTCCTTGGGTGTTGGAAAACCGAGAGTTTACACGGACTTGAGGGAGATGCTCTCAGATCCAAATGTTAATGCGGTCTGGATTCTAAACCCAAACTTCATGAGGCTTGATGTTGTAAGGGCTATAGTTGAGGAGGCTAAGCAGGGAAGGACAAATCTTATTGGCGTATGCTGCGAGAAGCCTCTGGCGAGGAATGTGGACGAGGCTGAGGAGATGGTTAAGCTTGTTGAGGGGGCCGGATTGCTTCATGGTTATTTGGAGAATCAGGTCTTTGCACCCTCAGTTATGAGAGCTAGGGATGCAATATGGAAGTATGGCGCCAAGTATTCTGGCAGGCCCTATCTTGCTAGGGCGGCTGAGGAGCATGGAGGACCACACTCACCATGGTTCTGGAACCCGCAGCTATCGGGTGGTGGAGTATTACTGGACATGACTTGCCATAGCATAGAGGCCAGCCGAAACCTGCTCATGAACCCCGAGAAACCTAAGGAGGCACTCAAGCCCCTAGCTGTTCAGTCGATGATAGCCTCGCTAAAGTGGACTAGGGAGCCCTACCTATTGAGGCTGAAGGAGACTTATGGGGTTGACTATGGAAGAAGCCCAGCTGAGGACTATGCCCTAACATCAATAGTTTATGAGGATGAAGATGGAGGCCTAGTCCTATCGGAGGCTAGAACCTCATGGAGCTTCGTAGGTCCCGGGCTGAGACTAACATTTGAGGTTCTAGGCCCGGAATACTCGGTCTCAATAAACAGCCTCCAACAGGAGCTAAACGTATTCTTTAGTAGGAATGTTAAGATTCCGCCGAGCGAGGAGTTTGTTGAGAAGCAGGCCGCTGAGCAGGGCCTTATGCCCATGATACCAAACGAGACTATAGCATATGGCTACCAGGATGAGGACAGATACATGGTTGAGTGCTTTTTAAAGGGCGTGCAACCCATGGAAAACTGGAGGGATGGGCTATTGGTAACGCAGTTAATGATGGCAGCCTACCTATCAGCTGAGGTGGGAAGGCGGATAAAGTTTAAGCCAGAGGAGCTGAGGGGGTATAGGCCCAAAGTCAATTTAGGTGAGTGGAGGCCCAAATCCATCATAGAGGCAGAGTAATGCGGTGGCAATTAGATTTAGCATTGGAGGGGAAAACTACCCTATTAGGGGTAGGATATCCTCCATTATGTAATTCGTAAACTCCTCAACCGAACTCTTACTGAATAAGGTCACCACGCAGTTTCTTGTAACACCGACAACCATACCCCTCTTCTGAACCTCAAATACAACATACCATATTTTTCCATGCTTAAGATATTCCTGGTATAGGCTCGTGTCGGCGAGGTCTGAGCCAGCTAGACAGAGCTTCTCAACTCCCGGTATATCCACATTATCAAACCATATCAACTTTGTCGCCTGGGGATTTGACTCATGCAGGGCTTTAAGTCTCTCATGGGGTATCTCAACTTCAAGGATAACATTGGGCTTTATAAATAGGATTCGACTCATTTTATTTGCAACATAGTTTGTTAGGAGCTTCTTTATTCCGCGGGCTGTTGAGGGGGCCAGAACTATGAGGAAGAACCTGTTACCAAATCTTTTGATCCAGAAGGGTGATTCCTCGGTGACCGGTGTTTCAATAATCTTTCGCCTATAAACTCGGCTGCGGACGAAATCCCTACTAAAAATTCCGGAGATAGTGTCCTTTTCAAGCTTTAAGTCTAGAATCTCTGAGATTAAGGTTATTGTTTCGCCACTAACCGTTGTGTAGGGCTCCTCCTCGCGGAAACTCCTAAGCTTCTGAGCGGCGAAAAGCATGTTAACATCCTCTTTAATCTCAAAGATCTTCGCCGGAAGAACCAACTCCCAACACCCAGAGATATGTTAAATCAAACCCAGAAAATAATAGTTTTCTTCCTAAACCCTACCTCCGGCCGCTGGCGGCAGAAAGACCACGACGTCACCGTCCTTCAGCCGAGTATTTAAGCCATCTAGGAGGTTGATGTTGCATCCATTCAAGAGTATTACGAGGCCTGGGTCGATTATGCCCTGCCGCTTAGATATAGCTTCCAGTCTCTCCTTAAAGCCATTCATTATCCTAGAGATCTCCTGAATTAAATCGCTGAGCTTAGAGCCCTCCTCGAGATCAACAGTTAACTCTTCCCCTATTAAGGGGGCTAAATCTCCAAAGGCTTTAATCCTCACCCTCATATGATCCCTCAGCAGGAATATAGGTTGTTGGGGGATTAGGTTTGTCCCCTAATCTTTTCTAAGGCTATATCAACATCCTCCAGCCCTAGATCCCTTAGGACGGATGACTTCGGTATACCCCTCTCATCCCAACCCATAGCCTCGTAATATTGTCTCTTCATCTCCTCGAAAACCTTTCTATCGGTTGTCTTACCCTTATATGGGCCTGAGGGAAGGGGCTCGTAGAATCTAGGCGGATTATCATCATGGACCTCTGGCCTCCAGAATATATCCGGCCCACCTAAGAGTAGGGCAGCCCTCTGTATATGGAGTATTCTTCTCCCCAGAGTCTTAGCCCACTCATCTTTCGTGAGGTTCCAGCCGGTGACCGCACCATAAAAGTCCCATATAAGGTTGCTGGAGCACATGCTACATACAACCGCCGAGTCTAAGAAAACTATCACGGTATCATTGTAGGCGTCGTAAACCCCTGAGGTGTGGTCACCACATTGCGGTGAGCAGGCATATCCAATCGGGTTAAAGTCTAACCCGCTCCTTGTCCCATGCGCGCCGACCTCAACACCCTTAACATGCACAGCATATCTTGTGACATCAACACCCTTCATCTCACTTATTTTTAGGGCGGCTCTATATGTTCCCTCAGCAAGTATATTGCCTATGCCCTCACGCTTAGCTATCATCCTAGCAAGTCTCTCAAAGGCTTCAGCATCACCCCAGTTGAGATCGAATCCCAAATCCTCCCTAGTCAATATGCCTTTCTCATAGAGCTCCGCTGTGAAGGCTAGGGTGTTACCGCCATTTATGCCCGAAAAACCCAGATAATCCATGAGGGCCGAGAGATATATGCATTTGTCGGGGTCAAATATTCCTAGGTTCGGCCCCAAATAGGCTTGCATCTCATAGTCTGGGTCATCGGTTATAGCACCCTTATATGGCCCGGCTTTAATGACGGAGATCTTCATGCAGGCAATGGGGCAGTTGAAGTCGCTCCAGTACCTCTTAACCCAGTATCTAAAGTCGAATTTCGGCCCGCTGAAGCTCTTTTCATCATGCCACTCTTCCTGCCAATTCCTAACCGGCTCAGAGCTCAGTCTAGCGCCAACCTCATATCCGCCGTAGCCGGTCCCCCAGCGCCTAAGTCTATCCCTCTCAAGAAGGCTCCTCTCAACCTCACGTAGTAGGATCTTCACTATTTCCGGGCTTGCCACGCTCGGCATGGGCCCCCTTCCCTTAACAACTATAGCCTTAAGATTCTTTGAGCCCATAACGGCCCCATATCCTCCGTAGCCCGCTGCATGGCTGATTTTCTGCATCACGGCTGCAGTTCTAACCATGTTCTCGCCAGCCGGCCCGCAGTATATAATAGCTGGCTCCCTTATGGCTCCGGCATTACGCCACATACTCCCAAGTATCTCACGAGCCTCCCTAGTTAGAATCCTTATTGTTTCAGGGGCCTCCTTGCCCCAAACGTGCTCAGCGCTCCTAATCTCAACATGCCCATCGGCTATGAAGATGTATACTGGCTTCTCAGCCCTACCAGTAACTATGATGCCGTCGTAGCCGGCGCACTTAAGCTCATTCCCAAACTCGCCGCTAACGGTCGACCCTATGATCCCATTGGATTGGGGGGACTTTCCAGATATACATACGCGGCTTCCGGGATATATTCCTGTCAGCGGGCCGGTTAAGGCTAGAAATATGTTTTCGGGCCCAAGCGGATCTATAGTCTCCCATCTCCCGCCCAGTCTATCCCAGAGAATCTTCACTGCCAAACCTCTGCCGCCAACATAATTTTTCAGTATCTCATCGTTAAACGTAATATCCTTTACGTTCTCAGAGGATAAGTCGACCTCAATAAATTTTCCAGCATAACCTCTAGCCATGCTAAATCCACTCCTCAGCCTTCTCACCATAAAGGTTCACTGCAACATCCCTAGTGAGGTCCTCGGGCATTTGGGCGAAGAGTTTCCTACTGAAGCCTCCCCATCTACTTTTATCCTCCCTAACAACCCATAGGGCATTAAATCTTGCCTCTTGGCATACCCTAGCGCACTGTGGATCTCCCCCACATAAATCGCATATAGTGGCCTTCCCATCGCCCGGATGCAGGAATGGGATTTTCCCCGGGCACTCACGTATACATGCCCCGCAGCCAGTGCACTTCTCCCTATCAACTAGGACTGCGCCAGTATCATCATCGACAGATAGGGCTCTAACAGGGCATGCATTAACACACGGGTAGTCGTGGCATTGGGCGCAGAAGTGCGGTATCTCAACGCCGGGCACGAGCATGAAGACTCTTATCCTAGAGGCTTCAGGCCATATCCAGCCTTCATGGAAGATTGAACATGCTATCTCGCATCTCCTGCAGCCAGTGCACTTCAGATAGTCCCTGGCAACCCAAACAATAAACTCTCTCTTTCCCAAACAACCACCCCAGCAGTAATATAAATGCAAAGTAGATGTCGGATATTTAAGTATATTCTCAAAGCTGGGAAGAGACTATTTGTGGGATGGGGAGGTATAGATTTTACGTAATGGATAATTGACGCCACCAACAATCTTTTTACTGGAGCGGACACACCACCATGAGCAATAACGAGACATCAAAGGTTAAATCTCACTGTCTCAGGGTCCCGAGGGGGCTTGGTGAGGCGGCCATAAAGCTTGCCTCGAGAATCGGCATTCTCAATAGGGACCTAAAGGTGTCTAGGGAAGACGACTACATTCTTATACCAATTGCGGGGTTGCCCACGGAGGAGCAGCTAGACGAGATTAGGAGGGGAATTCAAGATTTTGAGGTCGTGGTGCGGGAGATCCAGAGGCGCGAGAAGACGCCAAAGAACATAATAGATTTTCTGGGTGATAGGTTACCTCCGCATCTCTTAGCGAGCATACCACGATCTATAGATTTTGTTGGAGACCTGGCCATCCTAGAAATTCCGGAGGAGCTTGAACCCTATAAGAGATTGATTGGTGAGGCGGTGCTGAATGTTTTTAAGCGCGTTAGATCCGTGCTCGCCAAATCCAGCGCTGTTAGTGGCGTATATCGCCTAAGAGAATATGAAGTTATAGCTGGCTCAGAGAATACTGAGACAGTTCATAGGGAATATGGATGCATATATCATCTTGACCCAAAAAAAGTGTATTTCTCACCAAGACTATCATATGAGCACTTTAGGATCGCATCTCAAGTTGGCGAGGGCGAAACCGTCATAGACATGTTCGCCGGAGTCGGACCATTCTCAATATTAATAGCCAAGGCCCATAAGAACGTGCTGGTCTACGCAATTGACATAAACCCAAATGCCATAGAATACTTAACAAAGAATATTTACGCAAATGATGTTTACGGGAGAGTCATACCAATCCTAGGCGATGCGAGAGAGATTATTCGAAGCCGCCTCCGTGGGGTGGCAGATAGAGTTATAATGAATCTTCCAGAGAGGGCGATAGAATATATTGATGCGGCATGCTCGGCTATTAAGCCATCCGGTGGCATAATACACTATTACGAGTTTTCTGAGAG
>JAGTQA010000041.1 GCA_018396975.1 Candidatus Bathyarchaeota archaeon
GGCTGCTAGGCTTCCTATCACAAACATTAAACAGCATCATGAAGGCCTATGACCAAGTGCGCCTAGACGAGGACATCCAAGAAGCCAGAGAAATCCTAGATGAGATTGAGAGGCTGAAGGAGAAGCTTGATAGGCGTGAAAGGGAGCTTGAGGATTGGGAGAGGCGCCTACAAGCCAAAGAAGAGGAGCTCGTGAGAAGAGAGCAGGCGCTACAAGCAAAGCAGACGAGCAGCTAGGCCTAAAAAGGAGAGGGGGAGGGGGGTTAAAAGTGGGCCCAGTTTCCGAGGAAAAGAAGCGGATAAAGCTAACCCTCAACCCCCTCATTTACAAAACATTTGTAGCTCTCTGCAGAAGCCGAAAGCTAGGACACCCAAGCCATCTGGTCGAGCAGTTCATGAGGGCCTGCATAAGAAACCCTACTTTAATCACCCTAATCCGTAAACTTAGCGAAGAATAGTTTTATAACTACCAGTTTTATTTTTATAACTATCAGTTATATTTTGGAGGGTTTGGTTTTGCGGATTCTTGTGGCAATTCCTTTAGGTTCAGCCTATGCTCCTGTCTTAGAAAACTTGATTAAGTTTAGGGGGGAGCATGAGCTCAGCCTTGCATTTCTAATCGCTGACTCAAATGAGGAAGCAATCAGTTTCGCAAAGAACCTTAACCCGGAAATAATGGGGCGCTTCAACAAAATCTACCGTTTGATTTATGAGGATAGGGGCTGGATTCTTGAGAACCTAAGCTCCGCCCGAAATTTTGCTCTTGATTTTGCCCGGGAAAAGGGTTTTGATGCTCTTCTCTTCCTCGATTCGGATATTAGGCCCCCACCGGATGCCTTAGAAAACCTGTTAAATGTTGATTCTCCAATCGCTTCCGGCTTCTGTAAATTCAGATTTTTTTATATAAGGGGGGAAGAGGAAGATATTAACACATACTCTTTTAGAAGAAGTGGTGAAGAAGACTTCACAGAAGAATATCCTAAAGAAGAAAACCCGTTTAGAGTGGAGTGCACTGGTGCTCCCTGCCTTTTAATTAGGCAGCCAGCTCTAAGCGATACAAGATTAAACTTCAATATTGACAATCCATATTGTGGTGAGGATGTTAATTTCTGTTTCAAGGCTAAGGAGGCTGGTTACGAGATTCTTGTCCACCCAAAAGTCTATTGTGAGCATGAAAATATTCGAATAACAGTTTCAAAAGATGAAGTAAGGAAGTTTAAGAGTATAAGATTTGCATATTTTATGGTAAACCCAAAAACTCACCTTTGGCTCTGCCTCAGAAAAGTAAAGCGAAAACATCTCTGGATTCCAAAGCTTCATCCAGAGGCAGCAAAACTCCTACCAAAGAGCTATTTCGAGCCGGTTGAGAAGCCCCCTCTTCTGCAGACAGGCCCGTTTGAATATACTCCAATATTTGGGGCTGAAATGCTCAAGGAAAAAAATTTGGAAGAACAAATTGAAGCGATAGTTTATACCCCTATTAAAGCTTATCCTCTATCCGATTATGATAAACTGAGAACTATAGTTATGAGTAACCTAATTTATGAGAGTTTTGATTTGATACGCTTCTTCTCAACTGTAACACTTTAACAATAAAAATGAACCATTATAGCAAGTTGGGAGTTTTTCCAATTTTCTCTTTAAGCGCCTTCAGATAGGCGGCATATCTGGGATATTGCTCCTCAGCCAGCATTATTAGCTCGGCATAATGCTTGGCTCCAATCCCCTCAGGCTTCCTTCCACTAATGAACTCCGCAATATCCCGGTCCACTCCATTTTTCCGCATCATGTTATAAGCAAACTTCTGAATATGCTTGGCTCTTAGAAGGCCTTTTCTCCAAGCATAATGTTGATAGACATGTTCCCCAACCGGCTTCTCTACTTTCTGAATTAATTCAAGTGTCGGCTCCGTGATGAAGGTTACAAAGACATGTTTTAGGCCCCGCTCCAAGCAAACATTATACTTAAAGATTCCATCTCCAATTTCCTCAAGGTTCCCCTCATCAAAGCCGTTTATCAACTCAACAGCATGAAGCGGCCGAATGGCTGAATCCAAAACAAGATTATAAACAATTTGAACCTTGAGAGGCGCATCCCTAAGCTTCCTCAAAGTCTCCAAAACCGCCGATTCTTTCGGAACCCGATTATCCGGATTAGCCTTCTTAACCGGAGGCATACTCTCCAAGAGAGGCTTTATCTGCTCCATGCTCCAGCCGTGAGAAGCAGCAAACTTAAGCAGATTGCGGACACCAAACCACAAATGCCTTTTACCTGGAAATGAACCGGCGAACAACCTATCAACATCCTCAACTGAACAAATGATAGGCCGCCACCTATCAAGCACATTCTTCAAATCTTTCAAATAACGGCGCCCAAAACGAGCCGAAGCCCAAATAAGAAACTCATTCCGCAACTCACTCCAAGAAATAGGCTTGAAAAAGGGCTCTGGACCCGCTGACGGGAGTTCGAATCTCCCCCGGGCTACCAAAAATAGGCGATAGATACCTCCCTATCTTTCTGAATAGCCTCTCCCTCCTCTCCGTATTCTGCGTTATCTTTAAAAGGAAGTTTATAGAACCTTTTAGGCGATATGTGTGGAGAAAGTGAGAAGGATAATTTGAATTCACCCAAGAAGGTTGCCATAGGCGATCTCTCTAATTTTCAGCTCCATGCAGCCTACTTAGCTTATTCGGAGGCCTACGATAGGGTTTTGGATCCTGAGGTTAGGGAGTTCTTAAATCAGAATATTATTGCGCTTCAAGAGAACAAAATTGACTACCAAACCTTTTATAGGAACATAAGCCCCTACCGTCAAATAGATGTCTCCCGGGTCCAGCAGAGGGCAAATATAAGAGTTCAGAGTAAGAGCGAATGGCGTAGTCAGATGAGGAAGCTGGAGAGAGAAAAACGCTACGAGAAGTAATTTAGGGCCAGATTGGATGTATAATAGGAACTGCGCGAAATATTTCTTGCCAAACCTTTTTAGCCTAAAATTTATTACTGGGATTTCTTATTTTTAAAAAGGTCGTGTAACTCAATGTTTACGGAAACTCTCCTAGTGAGCATCCAGCAGCCGTCAGCATCACAAGATTACATGGGATGGATTTTTCAGGTAATATGGATACTTGCCTTCATAATTGTTTGGATTTATGGGCAGCGCATACAGACAACGCTTATGCTTAAGGAGATTGAGGGATCGCTTTCTAAGCTTAAGGCTATGAGGGATAGGAGTAGGCAGATAACAATATCAGCAATTAAGGAGATTGGAAAGCCAAATGAGGATCCAACTGCTAGAATTGACCGCCTACTTGAGCATGTGGATATTGAACCAGTTAGCCTAGACCCAACTGGCATAATTAGGAGGCTTGAGCATATAATAGATGTTAGGGAGTTTAGGTTTAAGGATGAAGTTAGGCAGATGGCTCCCCAAGCCGATGAGACCCAAATAAATAACTTAACAAATGTTCTTGAAGCTGCTTTAGCATTGAATCAGATTTACAAGATTGTAAGGCACTATTATCTGATGGGTAAGAAGACCCTGAGCTTCTATATAATTCTTCAGATTCAGATGTTACTCCCACTCATAATGAGGGAGTCTGAGGCATTTGCGAACGCCATTAAGGCTTTCACTCTGGGCCAGCCAATAGGTGATGGGGCCGGTGCACTTGTAGCAGCAAGATTGATGCATGGGAGGGAGAAGCGCCTAATATCTAAGGATACCATTGTCAGCGAGGTTGATATTGATGGCCGAAAGGCTTATGTGATAAAGGCCGTGGGCCCCGGAGGAAATGTTGGTAAGCCGGGTGAAGCAATAAGGCAGATACTTGAGGAGAAGGAGGGAAGGGTGGCGCTGATAATTATTATAGATGCTGCCCAGAAGCTTGAGGGTGAGAGGCCCGGTGAGGTTGTTGAGGGAGTTGGTGTCGCCATTGGTGGGCCCGGTGTTGATAAGTATAAGGTTGAGGAGGTTGCCGCCAAATATAGGGTTCCATTAAGCGCAATACTGATTAAGGAAGGCATAGAGGATGTCGTCTCAACCATGAGGAAGGAAATCGTTGATGGTGTTGAGGAGGCGATAGCGAGGATTAGGCGGCTAATACGCGAGAACACTAAGGAGGGAGATACGGTTATAATAGCTGGCGTAGGGAATACTATTGGAATAGCTCAGTAGATTGGTGGTTTAAAGATGGGTGTGGAAGGAGGCGAAGTAAGGAGGGCGCCAATATTCTTTATAGCGGTCATCCTAATAATGCTGGTAATGTCCATAGCAGCGTTTATATTGGCTATAACAGTCTATCTAACGCAGAACACGGTTGAATACATGAACATTATTCTGAGCGCAAGCGCCATATTATTATCAATCTATCTCCTCCTCCAGATGAGAAGGAGAACGCTGGGCCCAAGTCTCGAGCCCTTAAAAGTCTTAACGGTGATTAGATGCGTTGGATGCAATTATGAGAGTAGGAGGGAGTTTGAGAGGGGAGATTATATTTTGAAAGAGATTGGGCAATGCCCGAAATGTAATGGAACACTCTACATACACTCCATATTTAGGGAGGTTAAGGAGAAGGAAAAAACATACTAGGTAAGTATAATAATGTCTCTCTCACCCACATAAACTGTGTGCTCGGCTTGGGCAACGGGTCTGCGGCTCACCTCGATGAAGACTGGATAGGCCATCAGGCACTTAGATGATAGGAGCTCGGAGAGGGCGGTCTTATAGGATTCTGAAGCATATCTTTTTTTAAGCCACCTCTCCGCGAATGGTAGCGTTCTAAAATTTTCCTCGATAAACCTAAGGAGACTTTTGGCATTGGCGCTTTTCAAGGCGGTCTTCGTCTTCACAAGCCTAAAGATATATTTTTCTGGGCCGTCTTCAACCCTCCCCGCAGCATCTTTAAACGTGATAAATGGTTCAATGGCATAGACTCCCCCTGAACGTATGCGCTCTATTGAAAGGTGCGAAACATTTGGTATGGACTTTCCCGCATGTATCATGTATCGGCCGATCTCATGGCCACTCAAGTTAGATATGGGCTTAAAACCATATCGTTCGATCACGGACTGGATTTCGGAGCTGACTCTTGAAATCATCAGGCCGGGGCGCATGATCCTTAGGGCTGCTTCAAGGGCCCTTTCGGCTGCATGAATCATGTCCTCATATTCCGGGCTAAAGCAGATTGTTGCCGCGGTATCCGCGATGTAACCGTCAATGTGAACGCCGACATCAACCTTAACTAGGGCCCCCTCAGGTATTACCCTAGCATCATTGGGTGGGGAAGTGTAGTGGGCGGCAACCTCATTCACAGAAATATTACATGGGAAGGCTGGGCTGCCACCTAAATCCCTAATCATGTTCTCAATTGTCTCGCAGATTTCTAGGAGCTTCATGCCCTCCCTAACTATTCTCTTAGCTTCCTCCCTAACTCTAGCAGCTATTTTGCCAGCGCGAATATACTTCTCGAGAACCTCGTCGGGTAATGGTCCTTTGCAAGTAGATGGTTCAATTGAATGGCTCAATCTGCCCTCACACTCTAAGACTATCTCCTCACATACAATGTTAAGTCAACTTTTCAGCCTATTTTCATCATCACACTTAAAAGATTTAAATATTCTTTTGGGGCATAATTAAAACTAACAATTATGCTTACAAAAAACATTTATGGCGAGGAGTATGGGATACCCCATTGTTCTCACGGCCGATAGAACTTTGATGAGCGAGTATGGGGGTGCAATATTCCTAGGTTTTAGCGCATGTGTACCGAAGGGCCTAGTTCCGGACAGCGTTTATTTCAGGATTTTCTGCCCCCCAGTTGAGGCTAATAATGACGGATCGGCTGTTGTGGCGCCCAATGGAACCAGAAAGATTGAAGCCGCCCTACTAGATTATGGTTTTAAAAGGGAGGATGTTATTGTAGCACACCCAGAGCACCTCCATAAAGTTATTGGTCCTGAGACAAAGGCTCTGGGGATAACTGAAAATGACCCGTTGGGCATCGGACCGGCGACAACAACTTTCACCGAGATTTTTGGTGGAGAAGCCTATATGGCAATTAAGTTCCGTGAGATCCTTAATCACCCGGCTGTTAAGAAGTATAGGCCTAAGATAATTGTTGGTGGGGCGGGTGCATGGCAACTGGAGGATGAAGAAGTTAGGAGGAGCCTTGGAATAGACACAGTTGTTATAGGTGAGGGCGAGAAGGTTGCTGGCCCACTCTTCGAGAAGGCTGTTAATGGCGAGAATCTGCCGGGCGTAGTCTATGGGGAAGTAGTTGATGTAGATGAGATACCGGTCATTAGGGGGGCGACGATAGACGGCATAATTGAGATTGCAAGGGGATGTGGACGCGGATGCGACTTCTGTGTTCCAACCCTCCAGCGCTTCCGCTGCCTACCAATAGAGCACATTCTGAAGGAGGTTGAGGTCAACCTTAGGGCTGGAAGACAGCCTATATTACACGCGGAGGACGTGTTAAGGTATAAGGCTAGGGGCCTTGAGATTAACAAGCAGGCAGTAATAGATCTTTTTAAGAGTGTGAAGAATTATCCGGGCGTTAAGGGTGTTGGGATAAGCCACTTCGCCCTAGCATCCGTTGTGAGTGCGCCGGACCTAATTGAGGAGATATCGGGCATGCTAAATCTTACCAGCAATCGTTGGCTTAGTGGGCAGACTGGAATTGAGAGCGGCAGCCCAAAAATTATAGATATGCATATGAGGGGTAAATGTAAGCCCTACTCACCCAATGACTGGCCAGACCTAGTCGTTAGGGCCTTCGAGATTCTCAATGAAAATAATTGGGTTCCATGTGGAACATTGATTCTCGGCCTTCCGGGCGAGGATGAGAAGGATGTTGAACTGACAATCTCGCTTGTTGAGAAGCTGAGGCCATTCAAGAGCATAATTGTTCCATTATTCTTCGTCTCTATGGGGAGCTTAAAGGATAAGACTAAGTCGTTCACAATAGATGATGTAACTCCTAGGCACGCTGAGCTAATCTTCAAGTGCTGGAAGCATAATTTTGCTTGGATAGAGGCAATATTCAAGGACTGGAGCGAGATGAGCATTAAGAGTAGGATAATAAGGGGAGGAATAAAAATGGTCGTCTCTTACGGAACTAAACAGGCGCTAAAGTATATGGACATATGTGAGAAGGACTACAATTATGATTTGAGGGCCATGATAAGAGACTTCAGAAATGGGCAATTAAAGGTCGAAACACCCCTACCACTACGAATACTAAAGCCAATAATCAAGTGATCCCTCCCTCATTACAGAAATTACCTATCTTAAAGTATTCAGCAACTGAGTATGGAGAGTCTTTCATGAAGAGGATTGGTGTTGTTACGGCTGGCGGAGATGCCCCAGGTATGAATGCCGCTATACGGGCAATAGTTCGCTCAGCCACCTATAATGGCCTAGAGGTTATTGGGATCGAGAGGGGATATGCGGGCCTCTTTGAAGGGAGATACCGAATCCTAGATAGGCGCTCGGTTAGCGGAATAATAAATTTGGGCGGAACAATTCTTAGGACGATACGCTGCGAGGAGATTAAGACGGATGAGGGGATAAAGCGGGCGGCCGAATTCCTAAAGAGCATTAGGATTGATGGGCTTATAGCTATTGGAGGTGATGGAACATTTAGGGGCGCAAGCAGACTCTATAGGGCTAGCGGCATACCAATGATTGGGGTTCCAGCAACAATTGATAATGATGTGGCTGGAACAGATACGACTATAGGCTTCGATACTGCGGTGAACACGGCCCTAGACGCGATAGATAAGATAAGGGATACGGCTACATCCCACGAGAGAATATTCGTGGTTGAGGTTATGGGTAGGCGTAGGGGTTTCCTAGCTCTAGAAGTCGGCTTAGCTGGCGGCGCAGAAATAATACTAATACCAGAGATTAAAGTGGACTTGGAGAAGGTCTGCGATAGGATAAAGCGTGATAGGGAGGAGGGGAAGGTTTCCGAGATAATTGTTATGGCCGAGGGCGCGGGAGACAGCCGCCAAATAACTGAATACATCGCTAGAGAAACCGGGCAGAATGTGAGGTTAGCGGTTCTTGGACATATACAGAGGGGTGGTGTTCCCACGGCTAGAAGCCGAATACTAGCATGCGAGTTTGGGTATAAGGCTGTTGAGCTGCTGCTTACGGGAGAGTCTAAGAGGATGGTTGGCATAAGGGGGAGCGAGATAACATCAGTTGACCTAGACTATTCATGGATGACTGAGAAGGAGATAGACTTAAGCCGACATAGGCTTGCTGAGATACTCTCCCTTTAAAGTCTCCCCAAACCACCATACACTATATTATAAAGTTTGTTAGTCCAGCCTCCCTAGCCAACTCTATAGCCCTCTCCATCTCCTTAGCGGTTAATCTCCTACGCAGTTCAGGCACCTCATAGGCTCTCCACTCAGGCCTATACTGGAACATAACATTGGTCCTAGTGTTTCTTCCGAGGTTATCGGCAATCCACTTGAGAATATGCTTAGTGCAGCATTCTAGGTGGTTTGGTAAGACAAGAACCCGTATTATAAGTTCACCATATTTATTGCCATAGAGGTGATTCCTTGCGCAGACATCCCAATAA
>JAGTQA010000013.1 GCA_018396975.1 Candidatus Bathyarchaeota archaeon
ATAGCGTCGTGAAGCATCTCTAGGCTTATGCCCGGCACACCACAGAATATTAGAAGCGCATCCCTTGTCCCCTCCGTGATTTTCGTCCGCTCAGAATCCCTATACGGATATATTGCGATTACACCCCCCTCATCCGATACAATAAGCTCATTTCCCTCCAGGATTAATGGTTTACTCATGCCTATCCCATAAAAGGATTCGCCCTTAACAGCGTATCTAAGGATAGTCTCACCCATAACCTTACTTAAATCGAAGGATGCTATCGCAACCTCAGATAGCATAGAGGCCAAATTTAAGGAGTCTACGAAGGTGTTAATCTTTGGTAGGGAGCCTCCCAAGAGAACCCTCCTTATTAGGGCTTCGGATGCCGGCCTATTCTTAGTCGGATCTATCCCAATCCTCCAGAGGAAATTTCTATAGGCCCTTATGCTCGGCACATCCTTGAGGGAATCAACATTATATTTTGCCCTAACATCCCGTATAGCCTTATCCTTAAAGGCCTCCAGCTCCGGGCTCTCGCTCCTAATATTCATGTCCCTAATCATAGCGGATAGAATATTGAGATTCGGGAAGTCAGCCTTAACCCTCGGGTCGATTCTTACTCGCATACCCTTTATTCCTCTCCCTTCCCCATCTATAGCGCATTAACATAAAGGATAAACCTAAACCCTACCTAAAAATTATCTATGTGGATGGTGGAGTGCGGAAATGAGCCTAGAGGAATATTTCAGGAAGAGGGATTTCAGCAGAACCCCTGAGCCTAGGGGTGGGGAGGGAAACAAGCCAAGTGAGGGTAGGATATATGTTATTCAGAAGCATGCAGCCAGCCACCTACATTACGACTTAAGGCTTGAGAAGGATGGTGTCTTAAAGAGCTGGGCTATACCTAAAGAGCCCCCAACAACGAAGGGAATTAAGAGGCTTGCCGTCCAGACAGAGGATCACCCAATAGAGTATGCGGATTTTGAGGGTGTTATACCTGAGGGTGAGTATGGTGCCGGAACTGTTGAGATATGGGATAGGGGAACATTTGATATTGAGGAGTGGACTGATGAGAAGATTGTTGTCCACATACATGGCGAGAAGCTGAGGGGGCGATACTGCCTAATAAGATTCAAGAAGCAGGAGGGCGGATGGCTCTTCTTCAAGACCTCCTAAATCGAGTAATTAGGGGAAAAGCAGAAATATCGATGCCTGCAGAGAGGGCAATAAAGGGCTGCTTAAGGGGATGGGGAGCGTCTGGATTGAGCGCTGAAGTCGTATTTCAGCCAGAGGGGAAGCGCATAAAAGTTCCATATGGAAGCACAATCCTAGATGCTGCAAGGGCCAGCGGAGTTGACCTAACATCCATATGTGGTGGAAGAGGAATATGTGGGAAATGCCGGGTTATAATTGGACGCTCGAATAACGTCAGCTCGCTCGCTAACGCCGAGAGAAAATTCCTCTCGGATGAAGAGGTATCTTTAGGCTATAGGCTTGCATGCCAAACAATTATTTTTGGCTCCCTCACAGTTAGGGTTCCGGAGGAGAGTAGGACTGGTAGGCAGAGGCTTCTCGTCGAGGGTGTTGAGGCGCTTACCCCACCTGAGCCCTCCATTAAGAAGCTTTTTGTTAGGCTGGATAGGCCGAGCCTTCTCGATGTTAGGTCTGATGCTGATAGGCTTCTGGATGCCCTAAGAGATGCATATGGGCTTGATGGATTAAAATTAGATTATGAGGTCCTCAAGCGTCTGCCATCGGTTCTTAGGGAGAGCAGCTGGGAGGTCACGGCGGTCGTTTGGGATGATAGCGTTGTGATCGATGTTGAGGCTGGGGATACATCTGGGAGGATATTTGGTTACGCAGTTGACATTGGGACAACAAAGATTGCGGGCTACTTATTGGACTTAAGGACTGGCAGCGTCTTAGCCGTAGACTCGCTGATGAACCCACAGATACCATACGGCGAGGATGTTATTGCAAGAATAACCTATGCATCTAGGGGCGAGAAGGAGATTAGGGAGCTCCAGCGCATCCTTGTGGACGGCTTAAATAGGATTCTAAAGAGCCTCCTAGATAAGACTGGCGTAAGCTCAAATGAGGTTTATGAGATGACTGTTGTTGGGAATACGGCCATGCACCACCTTTTCTTGGGAATACCCCCAAAATACGTTGCCCTAGCACCCTATCCTCCAGTTGTGAGGGGCAGCGTTAATGTTAGGGCAAGAGATATTGGCGTTGAGATTAATCCAGGGGGTAACATACATGTTCTCCCGGTGATAGGGGGTTTTGTTGGAGCCGATGCCGTAGCCGACATACTGGCAACCGGACTTCATGAGAGAGAGGAGCTCTGCATGGTGCTCGATATTGGAACAAACACCGAGGTCATTCTTGGCAATAGGAATGGGATACTAGCAGCCTCATGCGCATCTGGTCCGGCATTTGAGGGCGCACACATAAAGTTTGGTATGAGGGCCGCTAGCGGAGCAATAGAGGAGATTAAGATAAACCCGGAGAACCTCGATGTAGAATATAAGACGATAGATGGTGTTAAACCGCGCGGTATATGCGGCTCCGCAATTATAGATGCCGTTGCCGAGATGCTTAAGGCTGGAATAATAGATGTCTCCGGAGCATTCAATAACAACATTAATTCCGTGAGGGTTAGGCGTGGTGAAGATGGATTCGAGTTTGTTCTAGCCTGGAGTGATGAGACGGCCATAGGCAAAGATATAGTTGTTACGCAGAGGGATATTAGGGAGGTTCAGTTGGCAAAGGCTGCAATACACACAGGATGCACAATACTAATGAGGAAGATGGGCGTATCAGAGGAGGACATAGACATACTCTTCATAGCCGGAGCATTCGGCTCATACATAAACCCCGAAAGCGCAAGAACAATAGGCATGTACCCAGAAATACCACTGAGCAAAGTCCGCATAGTCGGCAACGCCGCTGGAACCGGCGCCAGAATGGCGCTCACATCAAAATCCGTTAGATTGAGGGCTGAAGAAATATCCANAGTGGATACCTGCGAGCTTAAATCGGCCACTTGCTCCTTTAGTTTGCTTATCTCCACCCTAAAATTGTCGATTTGCTGCTGGAAAACTAGGTAGTTGAAGACAAAGCCGCCTCCAAAACCAGCTAATAGGGCAAGTAATACCAGAGCAAACCACTTAACACCCATAACTGCACCTTAAAACCTCTATTCAGATATGAATGCTTAAAACTTTAATGAAGATACCATCCATATTTCACTTAGCAAGTATAATAGGCTTAAGGAATAATATCTCATGGACAAAAGTATTCAACTTTTAATCGTCAACTCAAGTACTCTCTTCGATATTTCTCATAGAGTTCGTCTCTTAGTTTCATGAGTTTCTCGCTTATTTTAACCGGGTATGTTTCGCTGTTTCTTAGGCGCCTATATTTCTCTGGGAGCATGGATAGTTGCTCCATGCAGTATTTTCTTATCTCCTTTATGTCTGGAAAATCGTAGACGAACTCTCCCTTGATGATTATTGGGACTAGCAGTGGCTTCGCACCCTCAACCTCCTCATCCCACAATGTGATTATGTCCTCAACATACTGTCCATCCTCTATTCTCCTCCAAACCTGCTTCTTTCCGGGAAGCGTCGCCTTACCCATGCTGCTCGTAAACTTTGTTACCGGAATCATTCTGCCTGTCTCATCGCTTGTCTCCGCAATCTTAAATATGCCGTCTAGGGCTGAGACACCGCCCTCCTTTGTAAGCGAGTCATAGTTTGCCCCGGTTATCAGCTTTGTTCCGACGCCGAATCCATCTATTGGAGCACCCTTTGAGAGGGCATCCTCTATAACAAACTCGTCTAGGCGGTCGCTTGCAAAAATCTTAACGTTTGTGAGTCCAGCCTCATCGAGCATCTTACGCGCCTTCTTGCTGAGCTCAACCGGGTCGCCGCTGTCAAGCCTAATCCCAACCAGATTATAGCCCCTCTCCTTGAGCTCTAAGCCAACTTTTATGGCATTCTTAACGCCCTCAATGGTCTCGTACGTGTCGACCAGAAGTATCGTATTATGCGGGAAGCTCTCAGCGTATTCCCTAAAAGCCGCCAGCTCAGTCTCTTTGAAGGAGCCAACTCCCCTATGCCGCTCCTCAATAAACTTGTGTGGTATTGTTCCAACGAAGGGTATGCCCCACTTCATCCCAGCTATGACAAGCGATGTCCCATCAGCCCCGCCAATATATGCTGCCCTAGCCCCCAAAACCGCAGCATCCCTACCATGAGCCCTCCTAGCGCCAAAGTCGACGACGGTTCTCGGCGAGTAAATAACATCCCTACCTTTAGCGGCATAAACTATTCTTGAGGCTTTAGTCGCGATTAAACTCTCAAAGTTTATTATATTTAGTAGGTAGGTTTCGAGCAGCTGAACATCTATTGATGGGCCAGTAATATTTATCACAGGCTCATTTGGGAATACCGGCGTCCCCTCTGGAACAGCATAAACATCACCCTTAAACTCGAAGTTCTCTAGATAGTCTAGGAACTCGCTGCTGAGGTCTCTGCCAGCCATCCTCTCAAGCCATTCACGGTGCTTTCTGCTTAGTCCGCGATTCAGAATCTGTATGTAGCTGCAGAATTGTTCTAGGCCAGCCGCAATAATATATGAGCCTAGATGCTTAGGTATTTCCCTAAAGAAGTATGTTTCAGTTATGGTATTATTCACCTTATGGTCGAAGTTACATTTCCCGGATGTCAACTCATAATAGTCTATGAAGAGGAATAGGTCTTCCTCAGTTAAAAGCCCAGACTCCAGTTTTCTCACCATCCGCATCAGCCCTTCTCCGCAGTCCCAAAGACCTTAAACGCGCAGATAATCAAGAGATTAACTTGAAGATGCAGTATTTAACTTAAGCTTTTCCTTAAACATTAATTTGATTGATTTTGGCTCCTTTAAAAAGAAGGTGTGGATTTTGGGCTTCAAACTTCACCTAAGCGTTTCCCATTATTCCCTCATAGGCTGGCGGCTTCGGCTCCTCTTAACCCTCTTCTTTGATGTTGCCATCTTCTTTATCGCGTTTGCTATCTCATCATATATTGTTGGGAGCTCCCAGCCGCTTGTAGAGTAAATAAAGTTTTCCTTTGCAGTTCTTATGTTGACGTTGACTTCGTAGCGTCTCCTCTGCCCCTCTACAGATGAGGATTTTATTGCGCTCCTAGCCTCCAGGATTGGTGGAAGGAACTTACTTAAGCCATTAACCAGCCGGATAAACTTTATTTTTGCAGCCTCAGCCTCGAAGGGGTCGTCTGGTAAACCTATTATATAAACTGGGATGCTGGTTTTCGCCTCCTCAGCCGATATCAGCTTAGCAAAGTCCCTATAGGTTATTATTCCATGCAGCTCCTCGCCAACAGTTACAAGCGAATATGAGAGGTCTTCGGCAAGCATCCTCTCAGCGACATCCCTTATAGGTGTATGCGGCTCACACTCAAGCGGATGCCTCGACATTATGGCCTCAACTGGATAGTCTAGTGGGCTGATGGTGGATGGAACCCCTGTCACATACTTGTCGCCTCCAAAGTCCGTTATTAAGTTGAATGCTATGTGCGCCGAAGTTAATATGCCACCGACCCTCCTACCTTTCTCAACCGGCAGATGGTCTATTCTCTTACGGAGCATTATCTCTCTAGCCTTAGAGACGCTTTCACTTGGAGAGATTGTTACTGGTGAGGAGCTCATAATCTTCGAGGCTCTTATATTCCCTAGCGCGCTGTCCTTAACCTCGCTGACTATGGCTCTAACATCAATCTTACCAATAATGGTGTTATCTTGGATTATTGGAAGGGCCCTAAGTCTGTAATCGGCCATTGTGCGCGCTGCATCAAGAAGCCTCGTGCCCAATGAGAGTTTTGGAACAAAATTTAGGAGGGATTCAATCTTCATGCTTATGGGATTCTTAGCCTTTAGAATATCTCTTATAGTTGCTGTTCCAACTTTGCTGCCAACCCATGCGAAGACCTCATAGGAGTTTCTCTCCCTCATTAATCCAATTGCCTTAGAGACTGGAGTTGATGGTTCAACAACAATGCAGTCAGAGAGAAAATCTCCAACAAACTTATCCTTTGGGGAGGCCAAAATAACCCCACAAAAATAATTATGCATATGACCCTTTTTATATTTGGCGGTTCCCTAGCGATTCTGGCATTAAACTTAATTCCATCAAAACCTGAAATTATTGTGTTGGCGATGGAATCCGGAGAGTTCGAGTTTAGCAGGGCATCGGTTATAGTTAAGACTTTGAGAGGCTACGAGAATATTGTAGCCCAAATCCTGAGGGAGAACATCCAGAATATAGATGTCTTAGCAAATCCACTAAATTTCTCTGGCCTAGTTCTAGTTAGGGCTGATATTCCAGCGGAGGAGTTAGCCGAGGAGATTAGGTTGAAGGTTCCGGAGGCTGAGAGGGTTCTCCCAATAAAATATTATGCTCCAGCTGAGCTTGACGCCATATCAGGCGCAGCCCAGAAGGTCGCTGGTGAGCTGGCTGGGGCAAAATCATTCGCCGTGAACACTGTTAGGAGGGGGAGGCATGGCTACTCAAGCATAGACGTGAATATTAGGGTTGGCGCGGTATTGAAGGATGCATCCGGATGCCCAGTCAACCTAGACTTTCCAGATAAAATTGTTTTCGTTGAGATTCTTGGCCCGCATGCCTATATAGGTGTTGTTGATGGGAGCGAGTTTCCTAAGAAGATTAGGCCTGGAAAGTTTCAGGTTAGGGAGTATTTTAGGAAGGTTTCGCTTGTTCAGATGCCCTATTTGGGTGGTTTAGATGCTTCGCATGAGATGGGTGTTAGGATTGGTCGTGAGGCCCAGACTTTTGAGGTTGGCGAATTAGTTATTGCGCCAATAGGGTCTGTTAGGGCCGATGATTTAAGCGCCTTTCTTAGGGGGGTGTTTGAGGGTATAGAGTCAAGATATCAGATTCAGGCGAGGACATATGCGCATAAGCCCCATAAAACCGAGGTTTACGTCCAAAACTTGTATGAGCTTGTGAGGGAGAGGGCTAATGAGCCTATAGTTGTTTTTGAGCCTGAGGGTGAGCCGGTAAGCTCCATATCAGCGAGGCTTGCTGAGATAACGATTAAGAGTAGTAGGGTGAGCTTTCTTGTCGGCTCTAGGGAGGGCATACCGCATGGAATATTTAGATTCGCAAGCCTGGTTGTGGACCTATGCCCAGGTGTAACGATAGCGACAGATTTGGCGGCAGCCTCAGCCCTAACAGCCCTAGCGTTCGCGGTACATGAGAGGTTGAGCGGCAAAACCGAGGAGTCCGGTCAATAGCTATAATAGTAAGTTTTAAGAAATATTCTTTTAAGAGTTGATTGGTATGAAGTGTCCGAACTGCGGGTTTAATGCTGATGAAACTGCGAGGTTCTGCCCTAGATGTGGCACACTGTTAGAGTCGGCTAGGGATTTCATATTAGCTACGACGCCCATAGTTCCGGGCTATAGAGTCAAGAGGGTTTTAGGCGTAGTTACTGGATTATCGCCTAGAACCAGAGGTGTTGGAGGAAGGTTTGTAGCCGGATTGCAATCTATGGTTGGCGGCGAGATTAGTGCCTTCACAAGTGAGATTGAGAAGGCACGTGCGGAGGCTATAGAGCGCATGAAGGCTAAAGCGATATCTATGGGGGCAAATGCTGTTATAGGCGTGGATATAGAGACTTCAGATTTATACGCCAGCATAGTCCTAGTATCTGCGACTGGAACAGCCGTCATATTGGAGCCAGAGGAGCCGGAACATCGATAGCCCTTTGCCCTTTAGGGCGCTTCGCCCCCTACGGCAGAATATTAACATTGAATAATGCCTCCACTATCTGAGTTAGCCCCAGCATAATGAATACGGCAGCCGCCCCATTCCGCAGAAATCTCTCCGGTATAATCCTTAGGATTTTATAGCCTAAGAATACCCCTATGCCAGTTATGACCATGAATGCGAACATAATGCCGGCTAAGACCATGAATGGGCTTCCGAAGTTGGCTGCTAGGAGAATTGAGAAAATCTGTGTCTTATCGCCTAGTTCCATTAGGGCGATTAGTGAGAAAGCCCTAAGGAAGGATGCTCCGGCATAATCGCATGCGCATCCACTCTTCTCCCTGCGGATGAGGGTGATTATGCCGAAGAATATGAATGCTATGCCGGCCGCAAGCCCAATCATATTCCTAGGCAGCAGGCCCAGCAATTCTCCGCCCAAAAGAGCGCTTAATCCATCGACTATAAAGAAGGCTGCCATCGCACCCATAAAGACCGAGCGGGCCGAAGACCTTGATGAGAGCATAATTGCGCATATCTGGGTTTTATCGCCTAACTCGGCTAGGAAAATTATGGAGAAGGATGTTAGCAGCGGAGCTAAATCCAACATCATTAGCCTAATGTCTGGTTGGCTCTCTTATAAGCTTATGGC
>JAGTQA010000048.1 GCA_018396975.1 Candidatus Bathyarchaeota archaeon
TTTCAAAAAATTTTTCAATCTCTCCGATTATTTTCATTTTATGCAGGGGACTCTTGTAAACGCCGTTGCTGTAGTGGTTGGTAGCTTAATTGGGATTTTTTTACGCGGCAGGTTTCCCGATAGGGTTAAGAGCATTGTTTTTCAGGGTATAGGACTTGTGACCCTTTTTATCGGTTTTCAGATGGCTATGAAGACTGGAAATCTAGTCGTACTATTTTTCAGCATGCTCATTGGCGCCATTATAGGTGAACTCCTTAATATCGAGGGGCATATTGAGGGTTTTGGGAATCTCATTAAATCAAAAATTAGCGCAAGGGAAGATAAATTTGTTGAGGGTTTTATAACGGCCTTCCTAATTTTCTGTATGGGTTCAATGACTATTGTCGGTTCGATTGAGGATGGCTTAAATGGAAACCCTAGCATTTTGTATGCTAAGTCTATGCTTGACGGCTTCGCATCAATATCGCTTGCATCCGTATTGGGTGTTGGTGTTCTCTTCTCAGCAATACCATTACTATTATATCAGGGTGGAATAACATTGCTCGCATCTTTATCAAAGGTGTTCTTTACCGAAGCTGTCATAAACGAGCTTAGCGCAACAGGTGGCATAATATTGATAGGGTTAGGGATCAACCTTCTTGAAATAAGGAAGATTAGAGTTGCGAATCTGCTGCCCTCCCTCCTAGTTTCAGCAACTATAACATATGTCTTACCTTACTTATAATTCGTTTAGAAGGTTTCCAAGATGTTCGATATCGTAACTATAGGGCACTTTGCAATAGACTTCATAAAACCATTGGTTGGAACAAGGCTGAGAAAGAGGGTTGGTGGTCCACCAACATACGTGTCACTCTCTGCTAAAAAACTAGGTTCATCAGTCTCAGTTATATCTAAGGTTGGAGGAGACTTTCCAGCGAAGTATATTGAGTGGCTTAGGAGGATGGGTGTGGATCTATCTGGCTTAAAGGTATGTGAGGACTCCAAAACAACAAGCTTCCTGCTAAGATACCGCCCGGATGGGGAGAGAGATCTGATTCTTAAGGGTAGAGCGCCGCCAATAAGTATTGAGGATCTATCGCCCCAGCTAAAAACTAGGGCAATTCACATATCGCCCATAGCTAACGAGATAGCAATAGACGTGATAAGGGAAGCCGGTAACATAGCACCCATTATTTCACTCGATCCGCAGGGACTGCTCAGGCGCTTCGATAGTGATGGAAGAGTAAGCCTGCATAAAATGGGCGAATTAGATTTTCTTAGGCAAGTCAAGATATTTAAGTCTTCTGAGAGGGAGATAAAGATTTTGACTGGGAGAGAGGATACCGCTGAAGCCCTTAGGAAGATTAGGGGGTATGGTGTAGAGATAGCGATTGCCACGATGGGCTGGAAGGGTTCTTTCATATCTTTTAACAATAAAATCTTTCATGTGCCAGCAGCTAAACCTAGAGCTATTGTGGACTTAACTGGCGCGGGGGACACCTTTATAGGAGCCTTTCTAGCCGAGTATATTAAGGGTAAAGAACCATTATGGTGCGCATGCGTTGGAGCGGCTGCAGCCTCATTCCTCATCGAAAGGGTTGGTCCCAGAGGTTTCAGGGGTAGGAGAGATGTTTACAGAAGAGCGGTGGATGTTTATGAGAAAGCTTTAATCCTCGGTTAGCGCATAAAGTATTGCCTAGCAGTTCAGGAAGGCTGCGCCCTAATGGGGAAGGTCTCTAAGGGAGCCAAGTGCAGTGTTGAGGGATGCGATAGGGATGCTGTCCGCTCATTAGATCTTGGGAGGGTTTATGCCGCTGGCTTAAAGGTTAGGGGTGAGCGGAGGGCATTCCTCTGCAAGGAACATTATAAGGAGTATAAGAAGGCGACAAAAAAGGATAGGATTGTCGATAGGTGGAGAAAGGTTACTCCCTAAATTTAATGCGGAAAATTTATTTTTGTAAATGGGTATCAGTGTATAATTGTCAATTATGTATGGGGCATGACCTTGAAGATACTCCAGCTCCACTCGAACTTTATTGAATACCGCCCAGTTGAGAAGGAGATTCCCTCAGCCGAGGAGGTTGAAAAGAAACTCTATCGCCTAGAGGAATTGATTGTCCTATTCACTTGCGTTGAGAAGGGTGATACCCTTGAAACTGCCCATAAAGCCATAGATGAAGTGAAAGAGTTTCTTGAGAAGGTGAAGGTGAATCGAATACTAATCTATCCATACGCCCACTTAAGCTCTGAGCTATCTGAGCCTTCTCAGGCCCTAAAAATCTTAGAAGAGATGAGGTCCTATGCCGAGAATCTCGGTATAGAGGCTTATCGGGCACCCTTTGGATGGTGTAAGGAGTTCTCTATATCGGTTAAGGGTCACCCACTGGCGGAGCAGTTCAAATCGATAGTTTTAGGCGAGGAAAGAGCCGTTGGTAAAGGTGAGGTTATATCTAGGGCCCTAGAGGCTGAGGAGAAGATAGTGTCTCACTGGTTTATTCTTAAGCCAGATGGGAGTATGATTCCCGTTGAAGAGTTCGATTTCACTGGATATGAAAATCTTAGGAAGTTCGCTGCCTATGAAATATCTAAGTCGAGAGCAGTCCAGCAGACGCCACCACACGTCATTTTAATGAGGAGACTTGAGCTGGCAGATTATGAGAATGCAAGCGACCCGGGAAACTTCAGATGGTATCCTAAGGGCAATTTAATTAAGTCCCTCATAGAGGAGTTTGTAACGGAGAAGGTGATTGCTTACGGCGCCCTGAAGGTTGAGACCCCAATAATGTATGATATTGAGCATCCGGCCTTGGCGAACTATCTCCATAGGTTCCCAGCCCGCCAATACATTGTTAAATCTGAGGACAAGGATCTATTCCTACGCTTTAGCGCATGCTTTGGGCAATTTCTAATGCTTCATGATGCACAGATATCCTATCGTCATTTGCCGCTCAAAATCTACGAGCTAACACATTATAGTTTTAGGAGGGAGAAGAGTGGTGAGCTTGCTGGATTAAGGAGGCTCAGAGCCTTTACAATGCCGGACTGCCATGCGCTATGTGCCGACATGGAGCAGGCAAAGGAAGAAGCAATTAAAAGGCTCAAGTTGAGTATGGAGACCCTTGAAGGTATAGGTTTAACTCGGGAAGATTATGAGATGGCAATAAGGTTCACGAAGGACTTTTACGCAGCAAATAAGGACTTTATAGTCTCACTCGTTAATTTATTTGGTAAGCCGGCGCTCGTCGAGATGTGGGATGAGCGCTTCTTCTACTTTGTCCTCAAATGGGAGTTCAATTTCGTTGATAATCTGGATAAGGCCTCAGCACTATCAACCGACCAAATAGATATAGAGAATGCCGAAAGATACGGGATAACATACGTTGATGAGAGGGGTGAAAAGAAGAATCCGCTAATACTGCACTGCTCGCCGAGCGGCGCCATTGAGAGGGATATATATGCTCTGCTCGAGAAAGCCTACCGGATACAGAAGATGGGTGGAACGCCAATGCTCCCTCTCTGGCTGTCGCCAACACAAGTTAGAGTAATACCTGTCAGCGAAAACTTCTATAGTGAGGCTGAGAGGATAGCTGAGGAGATAGCGAAGCATAGAATTAGGGCCGATTGGGACGATAGGCCCATGACAATGCAGAAGAAAATTAGAGAGGCTGAGATGGAGTGGATTCCATATATAGTTGTCATTGGACAGGAAGAGGTCTCAAGTGGGGTGCTGGCCGTAAGGGATAGGCGCTTAAAAGGCGCGCAAAAGATCAGAAAGATGCACTTAAATGAGCTAATAAACGAGATAAGGGAGGAGACTAAGGATAAACCCTTCAAGCCGCTAACGCTGCCGATGGCTTTATCTAAGAGACCGCGCTTCTATGGTTAGAGAAATAAATATATCTGCTTACCCCCTTAAATTTATCTTCGTACTCGTCTAAAGGAGGACTTTAGATTGTCCGCATCTGAGGAGGACCTCCTGGTATATATTGATGGGAAATTTTATCCGAAGGATGAGGCGAAGATCTCAGTGTTTGATCATGGCTTCCTTTATGGTGATGGTGTCTTTGAGGGTATACGTGCCTATGATGGCGTAGTATTCAAACTTAAGGAGCATATAGACCGCCTATATAACTCAGCCCATGCAATAATGCTGAACATACCGCTATCAAAAGAGGAGATGATCGAGGCTGTTCTTGAAACCTTAAGGAGAAATAATCTCCGCGATGCCTATATACGGCTTGTGGTAACTAGGGGCGTTGGAGATTTAGGCTTAGATCCAAGGAAGTGCGCTAAGCCTTCAATCATAATTATAACAGTTCCATTACTTAGACTGTATGACGAGGAGAAGCGAAAGAGGGGCATAAGCATGATAGTTTCTTGGGTTAGGAGGGACCCTGTAGATGCAACTTCCCATGAAATAAAATCCCTGAATTACCTGAACAGTATATTGGCAAAGATTGAGGCAAATAATGTTGGGGCTGATGAAGCATTATTTCTAGACACTAATGGATATGTTTGTGAGGCAACCGGCGAGAATATATTTATTGTGAAGGATGGAAAACTTTATACCCCACCAAGGTCTAGTGGAGCCCTACCCGGGATAACTGCAAGCGTGGTTAAGAGGATAGCTGCAAAGCTGGGATATGAGGTTATTGAACGCAACATAACTGTCACCGAGCTATATAGTGCGGATGAGGCTTTCTTAACAGGGACAGGTGCAGAAATAATGCCCATAAGGGAGGTTAACAAGCGAAGGATAGGTGAGGGAAAAATGGGTCCTATTACAGAGAGGATTCTTGAAGAGTTTATGAAGATTGTTCGTGATCCAAATGAAGGCATACCAATATATCAATAGTCTCTCAATATACGACTACAACCCTTTTTACCTGCGGAACCCTAGCCTTTAAATATCTCTCTACGCCAAACTGCAGCGTCATTGTCGAGAATGGGCATCCTAGGCATGCCCCCTTAAGCCTAACTTTAACTATTCCATCCTCAGTTACGTCCACTAATTCTATGTCTCCTCCATCGGCTCTTAGACTCGGCTGAATCTCTCTTATTACCTTCTCAACTTCCGCCCTCAACTTTAAACCTCCTATAACCATGTTATATACTCATAGCTATATAAACTTTCCCAGAGCAACTCTATTAATGCTTATAGGATCCTCTCTATAAGAGATGGAAGGCTAGTCATGTTGGAGCGCGGATGGTGATGGTTGAGTTAGTCTTTTGGAAAATGCATGGTTTGGGAAACGACTACATTTTAATTGATAATAGGGATGGGAGGCTGCGTGATGAAGTGCTCAGCCCATTAGCCCAAAACCTTTGCAGAAGAAGGTTTTCTGTCGGAGCCGACGGATTACTCCTCATTTATAATTCCGCCATAGCCGATGTTAAGATGAGAATATTTAATGCTGATGGGAGCGAGGCTGAGATGTGTGGGAATGGCATAAGATGTGTGGCAAAATACTGCTATGAGAATGGGGTGGTCAGTAAAAGTGAGATGAGCGTGGAGACCCTAGCGGGAATAAAAACGCTCTGGCTTGACGTGGATGGTACCAAGGTTAAGGCTATAACTGTGGATATGGGTGGCCCAACATTTAAGAGGGAGAGTATACCCGTTTTCGGTGAGGGAGAGTTCATAAATGAGGAATTAAGGGTTAACGACAAAGCTTTTAGGGCAACATGCCTATCTCTCGGCAATCCCCACTGCGTAATCTTCGTTGAAGACGTGAAGAACTTTCCAGTTGAATACTATGGACCAAGAATCGAGAATCACCCACTCTTCCCAAAGAGAATAAATGTCGAGTTCGTTCAAGTGATTAAGCGTAATCTGCTAAGAGTGCGGGTGTGGGAGAGGGGTGTTGGCGAGACACTAGCATGCGGCACCGGTGCCTGCGCAAGCGTAATTGCTGGAAGCATACTTAGCAGAACAGACCGAGAATGCACGGTTCAACTTTTGGGTGGAGAACTTAAAATAAGGTATGAAGACAATAGAGTATTTATGTCCGGCCCGGCTGAAACGGTCTATAAGGGCGTAATTGATCTGGAGGGATTGATTTGAGATTTCAGTTGGCTGAGAGAGTTAAGAGGCTTCCACCATACCTATTCGCGGAGCTGGAGAGGATAATAAATGAGAAGCGGCAGCAGGGCGTCAACCTAATATCTCTAAGCATCGGCGACCCGGATCTTCCACCCCCACCCTTTGTACTTGAGGCTCTTAGGGAGGAGAGCTCAAATCCAAAGAACCATAATTACTCATTCAGTCAGGGCGAGCCATTCTTTAGGGAGGCTGTTGCAGAATGGTATAAGGCTCGCTTTAAGGTGGATTTAGACCCTAGGAGGGAGGTTATAGCCTTAATAGGTTCTAAGGAGGGAATAGCGAACTTCTCTAGGGCCTTCATTAATCCGGGCGATAGGGTTCTTGTCCCAGATCCAGCATACCCAGTCTATGCAAACGGTAGCACCCTGCTAAGCGATGGCATACCGGTTCTAATGCCCCTACTGGAGGAGAATAATTTTAAGCCCGACCTAGACTCGCTGGACCTGAACGGAATCAAAATGGTCTTCCTCAATTACCCAAATAATCCAACTGGCAGCATCATATCTAAGGATGAGCTTAAGGCCATAATTGACTTGGCTAGGGAGAAGAATGTGATCGTATGCTATGATAATGCATATTCAGAGATAACATTCGATGGTTACAAGGCTCCAAGCATACTTGAGGTCGACGGCGCCATGGATGTTGCAATAGAATTCCACTCATGCTCAAAAACATTCAATATGACCGGGGACAGAATAGGCTTCGCTGTCGGAAACAGCGAGCTAATAGATGGTCTAGTTAAGGTTAAGTCCCAAATAGACTCCGGCCCACCAGTCTACATACAGAAGGTTGCGGCTAAGGCCCTACAGAGCTACAGCATTAACGGTGAGCCGCCAGAATATATTAGGTGGGTGAATAGGGTTTACGCTGAGAGGAGAGATGCGCTACTTAGGGGTTTAAGATCTATTGGGCTAGAGGCCAAGAAACCCCTAGCAACATTCTACGTCTGGGCTAGATGCGGAGGAAGCTCCATCGAGTTCGCATCAAAGCTACTGGACGCCGGCGTCATAGTTGCGCCGGGAATAGGGTTTGGAAAATATGGTGAAGGGTATGTAAGATTCTCGATAACCCAACCGAAAGAACTCATAGAGGAGGCATGTGAAAGGATTAGGCGGGTAATGGCGCACTAGCCTAAATCGTCTAAGCTACACCTTCCCATCATTCTGGGTGATTTGGAGCAGATCTCCTGGAGAGGGTGTGAGACCTCCCATCTCAGACTCATGCAGTTGCTAAATCTCTCTACTTAATAAATTAGTTTAGGTTAGTATATGGTTGGAGGATGGCTATTATGGGAATGATCCTGTCTGGTGGATTAGAGAGCTTAGAAAGGTATTTTCGCGAGGTCTACGGCCCTAACGCCGAGGTTCTGAGGGTTTTAGAAATACCCTCTGGGAAGGAGAGGAGCGGTATGGATCTAAAGGGTTTCGGCTATGGAATCCCATATCTAATTGAGGTCTCCGTCAACGGCGAGATTAAGAAGGTTGTTCTCGAGACTATTAGGCCGGAGGGATTCGGCCACGAACACTTTTCCGATAGGGCTCAGATACTCCTCTGGCAGCACTCAGCCTTCAACAACCTCCCAAAACATGTTAGGTCGATTGATGTAGGGGCATTCACGGCTAGGGGAACACTAAAGTCGCTCGGAGACTGCAGGGAATTCTTCATAATAACGGAGTTTGTCGATGGCAAGCCATATTACCTAGATTTAGAGGCGATAAAGGCCCGTGGCGAACTCTCAAACCTAGATGTTGAGCGTTGCCTAGCTCTATCCAACTACCTCGTTGAAGTCCACTCGGTTAAGGGTGTCGGATTAGAGCCACTTTACATCCGCAGAGCTAGGGAGCTTATTGGGCATGGGGAGTGCATAATGGGCTTAATAGACAGCTACCCACCCGGGCTGGAATACGCTGATGAGGGGACACTAATGGAGATCGAGCGCAAATGCATTGAGTGGCGTTGGAGACTGAAGAAGAAAGCCTATAGGTGCGCTAGGGTTCACGGAGACTTCCACCCATGGAACATACTGTTCCGTGAGGGAACAGACTTCACAGTCCTAGACAGAAGTAGGGGCGAGTGGGGTGAGCCAGCGGACGACCTAGCGGCCATGACAATAAATTACTTATTCTACTCGCTACAGGCATACGGCGAAATAAAAGACCCATTCAAGAGACTGTTTGAGCTATTCTGGGAGAACTATTTAGACAAGACTGGAGA
>JAGTQA010000055.1 GCA_018396975.1 Candidatus Bathyarchaeota archaeon
AGTTAACTTTCCGGAGATTGAGCATAAAATATTGAGGTTTTGGGCTGAGACAAACGCCTTCAAGAAGCGTGTTGAATTGAATAGGGGTAAGAAGCCATATTCCTTCATAGATGGGCCGATAACAGCTAATAATCCGATGGGTGTCCACCATGCTTGGGGCCGCACATATAAGGATTTATTCCAGAGGTTTAGGGCTATGCAGGGTTATGAGCTGCGCTATCAGAATGGCTTCGATTGTCAGGGTCTGTGGGTTGAGGTTGAGGTCGAGAAGGAGCTCGGCTTCAAGTCTAAGAGGGATATTGAAGCCTATGGTATAGCCGAGTTCGTTAAGAAGTGTAAGCAGAGGGTTCTACGATATGCCGCTAAGCAGACTGAGCAGTCTATACGCCTAGGATACTGGATGGATTGGAATGATCCGAATTTACTGCGGTATTTAGCTGACTGCCTAGAGAATCCAGACCAAATAATAACGATTCCGGGAGTTAATGGTCCAGTTACTGATACTGTTGAGAGGATTGTTGGGAGGTTGGGGTCGCCGGAGATAGGCGGCTCATACTTCACATTCTCTGACGAAAACAACTATATGATTTGGGCTTTACTCAAGAAGTGCTATGAGAGGGGCTGGATTTATAAGGGTAGGGACGTTATGCCATGGTGCCCAAGATGCTCAACAGCGCTATCAGAGCATGAGATTGTCACAGAGGGATATAGGGAGCTAACCCATCCCGGCTTAACCGTGAAGTTTCCGCTTAGGGGTAGGGAGAGGGAATCGCTGCTCGTGTGGACGACGACTCCCTGGACGTTAACCTCTAATGTCGCGGCTGCAGTGCATCCTGACATAATATATGTGAAGGTTAAGTATGGTGATGAATATTTCTATCTCGGTAAACCAGCCCTAGAGAGAACTCTGCCGAAGGGGAGCTACGAGATTATAGAAGAGATTAGGGGCTATGAGATGGAGGGATGGGCCTATGATGGACCATTCGATGAGCTTCCGGCTCAGAGGGAGCTTGGCGCTGTGGATGCGCATAAGGTCATATTGTGGGATGAGGTTAGCGAGGAAGAGGGAACATGCATAGTTCATATAGCGCCGGGCTGTGGTAAAGAGGACTTTGAGTTGGGGAAACTCTATAATCTGCCAACTATAGCTCCATTAGATGAGTTTGGCGTCTTCATAGATGGATTCGGCAGGTATACTGGCATGCATGTTTATGATTCGGCCAAGCCCATAATTGAGGACCTTCGGGAGAAGGGCATACTCTTCAAGGTTGAGGATTACACACACCGCTATCCGGTATGCTGGCGGTGTGGGAGCGAGCTAGTGTTCCGCCTAGTTGATGAGTGGTTTATATCGATGGGGAAGAAACTTAACAAGCCGCTTGAAGAAATAACTGAGGAGGAGAAGGCTCAGAACCTCCGTTACCAGATTATGGAGGTTGCCAAAAAAGTTCGGTGGATACCGGAGTATGGACTACAGCATGAATTAAATTGGCTTGAGAATATGGAGGATTGGATGATATCCAAGAAGCGTTATTGGGGTTTAGCCCTACCAATATGGGAGTGCCAGAAATGCGGAAACTTTGAGGTTATAGGCAGTAAGGAGGAGCTTAAGGCTAGGGCTGTTGAGGGATGGGAGATTTTCGAGGGGCATACACCACATAGACCTTGGGTTGACGCTGTTAAAATAAGGTGCTCTAAGTGTGGCTCACTGATGTCGCGTATACCAGACGTCGGGAATCCGTGGCTTGACGCTGGCATAGTTGCCTACTCAACAATCCGCTATAGTACAGACCGCGAATACTGGAGGAAGTGGTTCCCAGCAGAGTTTGTCTGCGAGTCTCTCCCAGGACAGTTCAGGAACTGGTTCTATGCTATGTTGGCGATGAGCACTATTATGGAGGGTGAGCCGCC
This sequence comes from Candidatus Bathyarchaeota archaeon, assembly GCA_018396975.1. Classification (GTDB taxonomy): domain Archaea; phylum Thermoproteota; class Bathyarchaeia; order Bathyarchaeales; family DTEX01; genus DTEX01. Next base: position 1,912 of record JAGTQA010000055.1, read on the forward strand.
CTTTAAGGTATGCTTTGGACATGGCTTAGTCCTAGATGAGCAGGGGCGTGAGATGCATAAGTCTTGGGGTAATGTGATATGGTTTGATGATGCTGCCGAAACTATGGGCGCGGATGTGATGCGCTGGATATACTGCACAACCAGACCTGAATTGAATCTGCTCTTTGGCTATAAGAGGGCTGAGGAAGTGAAGAAGCGCTTCCTAATACCACTATGGAACATATACAGCTTCTTCGTGACCTACGCGAACCTCGATGAGTGGACGCCTAAAAATTCTGTGCCCTACGAGATGCTCACACCATTAGATAGATGGATTCTCTCAAGGCTGAATGTTCTAATTAAGGATGTGACAAAATACCTTGAGGACTTCAATCCCTATGATGCTGCAATCTCAATAGAGCGCTTTGTCGATGAGCTCTCAACATGGTATATTAGGAGGTCTAGGAGGAGGTTCTGGAAGAGCGAGCGGGATGAGGATAAGAACGCTGCATACACAACCCTCTACACATGCCTAACAACCCTCATTAAGCTTCTCGCGCCATTCATACCATTCCTAACAGAAGAAATCTATCAGAACATTGTGCGGAGCGTTAATCCAGAGGCTCCTGAGAGCGTCCACCATAACGATTGGCCCATTGCCGATGAGAAGATGATTGATGAGGAGCTTATGAGGGACATGGAGTTGGCGGTTAAAATCTGTAGTTTAGGGCGCTCGGCGCGCAGCAGGGCTGGTATTAAGCTGCGGCAGCCGCTTCTCGAGGCTAAAGTGGTGGCTGATGATGAAGTTATTAGGCGTGTAGAGAGGCTTAAGGGCTTAATAATGGATGAATTAAACGTTAAGAGCATATTCATGACAACGGACAAAAGTGAGCTAGTCGATTACGTGATTAAGCCAATCCCAGAGGTTCTAGGCAGGAAATATGGTAGATTATTCCCGGCAATTCAGGAGGCGATTGCAAAGCTGGACGTGCAAGAGGCCGTTAATGTCCTGAAGATGGGCGAAAGCCTAACCCTAACAATTGATGGGCAAGAGATAAGGATACTGCCGGAGGAGGTTAGGGTGGTGGAGCAGCCTAGGAGCGGCTACTCAATCTCCGAGGAAGACAATATAGTTGTTGGCGTGAATATCATGATTCCCGAGAGCCTCAAGATGGAGGGTCTTGCACGTGACATTGTTAGGCGGATACAGAACCAGAGGAAGGAGGCTGGATTCAATATAGCGGACAACATTGAAACATACTATGAGGCTGGACCAATATTAACAGAGGTCTTCGAGAACTTCGGTGAATACATAGCCGCAGAAACACTATCAATTGTCATAAGGAGGGGGAGCCCGCAGGGAGAAGCCCACCTAGCAACATATAATTTGGCTGGCGAGACTCTAAAGATTTGGCTTAGAAGGGCTGGAGCCTAACAGCGAAGATTCTAACACTCCCATGTTAAAAAGAGTTATTTACCTTTTCAGCATACCTTATGATGTGACTGGAAATGTCTGGAGATTATGGCTTTGACCTCCTAAAGGATGAGAAGCTGGATGTTCTCATTAGGCCGCATCCACTATCATTTGTGAAGTATTATGCTGCAAGCGTATACTTGCTTCTTCTGGCTATAGCGCTTAACGAAGTATACCAGAAATATATAAGGTTTAATCAGGCGCTCCTAGATTTCCTAAAGAACCTCACCACAATAATTCCATGGGTTAGGGTGGAGAGCCTATTACTACTGCTTATTCTGTGGGTTGTTTTGGTTCTGAGTGGGCTTATAATTGGCGTCTTATGGGTTAGTAAGATGCCCCTAATCTACATGGTTCTGATAGGCGTTGCTGGAACAATTCTTGAAATATACTTCCCAGAACCACCCGAAATTCTATTCCTTCCTAAGCCATTATGGATTCTTATAATCTCGTTTATAGTGGGCTTTCTATTGGTGGAAGCCTACCGCCGAGGGCACAGATATTTCCTAACGAACTATAGGATTGTAACCGTTAAGAGGTTCATCACTAGGGAGATTAGGGAGATTATGTATGATAAGATAGCCGACATATACATCAACCAAGGGCTACTTGGAAGAATCTTCAATTATGGCACAATCATACCAGTATCAGAATCTGGCTTTGGGCTTGGGGAGGACGCCGCCCTAGCCTCCCTATCGGCTGCAGCGCCAATTGGGAAGAAGGGGGTAATGGGCGTGAGTGTTGGCGGTAAGAGGGGTGTGAGTAGACCTAGGGCTGCAACATACTTTTCGCTATATGGGGTGCCGAATCCGAGGAGGATTCGCGGAATAATAGGGGAGAGACAGCTAGAATTTAAGGAGGCACCAATTCTGAGGAGGATTGAGGATTTATTAAGGGAGGAAAAGAAAGGTAAAGAGAAAGAGGGAGGATATGAGGGGGAGGGCGAAAAGGGCGACTTATAATAGTCTCCACATAATATTTTAAACGGGGATTCTCTCCCCGCTCTCATTATACTTTAAAACCCCAAGATATTCTTCAATCTCCCCAATTCTCTCCATATCGAATACTGGCCCATCCCTACATACCCTATACTTCCCTATAGTGCAGCTACCACATATTCCTATGGCGCATCTCATGTATCTCTCTAGGCTTGCTTGGAAATCTACGGAATAGGCCTTAGCCATCTCATAGGCTTTTCGAATCATCCTCTCCGGACCACAAGTATAAATCACATCAAACCTCTTATTACACAGCACTCTCTCAGCCAAGTCTGTGGCTAATCCCCTAAACCCATAGCTCCCATCCTCAGTTGTGAATAGAACCTCAACCCCCATGGATTCAGATAGATTATTCAGCCTATCTAAGAAAATCAGTTTATTTGAGTTCTCAGCGCCCTCAATAACCGTCACATCAACACCGCCTTCAACAAGCCTATTTATGAGCATCATTAACGGCGCCATGCCCGTCCCACCGCCAACAACAAGGGCCCTCTCACCAGAAACCTTGAAGCCTAAGCCGAATGGCCCCCTAACCCCTATTATATCTCCAGCACGCATCCTAGTGAGCGCCCTAGTCGCCTCGCCAACCTCAGCAACCGTAACTGATGAGGAGCCATCTGGATAGATGGATGATATGCTTAATGGTATCTCATCAACGCCCGGTATCCAGACCATAATAAACTGTCCCGGCTCCGCAGACGCGCACATCTCATCCCTAAAGAATATTGTTTTGACGTGGGGGTTCTCGGGCTTAACATCCAATATTTCCACGGTTCGCATCACATTATTTTTTATGTGCCAGCCCGACAATCTCACTCACGCTCCTAAAGCCCTTCCTCCTAAGATAGGAGATTATACCATCACATATGGACTTAAATATGGAGAGGCCCTCTAGGGCTATGGCTGAGCCTATTTGAACCGCGCTTGCACCAGCAAGCATAAACTCGACCGCATCCCTCCAATCCCTTATGCCACCACACCCTATAATCGGCAAATCAACCGACTCATAAATCTCGTAGACGCACCTAACCGCTATAGGCTTTATTGCAGCCCCAGATAATCCGCCGAACCTATTGGCCAATATCGGCCTAAAGGTTTCGACATCTATAGCCATAGCCCTCACAGTGTTTATGGCTGTTATGGCGTCTGCGCCGGCTGAATAGGCGGCCTCAGCCAAATCAACTATGCGGGCGACATTAGGCGTCAGCTTCGCGAATACTGGCCTATCAACCCTATCCTTAACAGCCCTAACAGTCAACTTAACCATCTCGGGGTTCTGTCCGATTTCGATTCCAGTGCCCTTAACATGCGGGCACGACAGGTTAAGTTCTATTGCGCTTGCACCAGCCTCGGCTGCTAGGCTTGCAACCTCAGCGTATTCTTCTGGTGAAAAGCCAAAAACGCTCACTATCAACGGAACATTAAGGTCTCTTAATTCGCCCATTTCCTCAATAAACTTGTGTATTCCCGGATTTGGAAGCCCAACGGCATTTAGGAAGCCGCACTCAACCTGTATGACTGTTGGGTTTGGGTATCCCGCGTTTGGCTTAAGCCCAACAGACTTTGTTACGACCGCTCCGGCTCCAGCCTCAGCAACAGCCCTCAATGTTCCAGCGGATATTCCCAGTATGCCAGATGCTAGCATAGTTGGGTTTGGCATGCTCAGCCCGGCTAAATGGGTTTTGAGGGCACTATAATCCATTCTTCTCTCGTCTCCTTCTCCCGGGCTTCTTAATGCAAAATATTGTCTGCAAACACATATTTATTTAGAAGGCTGATTATCTTCTATTGATATATTGGCGCGGTGGAAAGAGATTGAAGGCCGCCATCATACCGAGCGTTATAGGGATTTTAGGCCTAAGTGAGGATGGCAAAATAATAGATAGGGAAGTTTTCGATAGGGATGCTGCCAAAATAGCGGAGAAACTATTCATGATGGAGCAGGGGAGAACTATACCGGAGATAAAGAGTTTGATCGAGAGATTGAGGAGGCAGAATTATACGGGCTTCATATTTGAGAGCGCTGAACTCGCCAATGCTGTTAGGGAGGAGCTTAAGGTTAATGTTGAGACAAGGGTCCTAGTTGAGTTAAGCGAGAAGATACGCGAGAATATGGGTGAGATAGGTGTTGAGGTTGGCTTCATAAAGGAGCCATCTGAGATAACACGCTGGATACGCGATGTAACAATTGAGCTATCAAAGCTTAGAATTAAGAGGGCAACCGAGAAGAGAGATTTACTGGTTGTTCAAACAATTCAGGCATTGGATGACCTAGACCAGACATTAAACCTCTTCATGAGCCGATTGAGGGAATGGTATGGAGTCCACTTCCCGGAGCTAAGCCGCCTAATAGATAGGCATGAAACATACGCTAGGCTCGTCTATAATCTTGGGCGAAGGGAGAATTTTACTGTTGAAAGGCTTGAGAAGGAGGGTTTCCCGAGGAATAAAGCCATTGAGATGGCTGAGGCGGCGAGGAAATCTATGGGCGCAGACCTGCAGGACATAGATATAGAGCAGATTAGAAGGGTCTCCAAGAATATTCTGCAGCTCTATGAGGCTAGGTCGAACCTAGAAAAGTATATTGATTCCCTAATGGAGGAGGTTGCGCCGAACCTTAGGGCTTTAGCCGGCCCCTCATTGGGCGCTAGGCTTATAGCGCTTGCTGGTGGGCTTGAGAACCTCGCTAAGCTTCCAGCTAGCACCGTTCAGGTTTTGGGGGCTGAGAAGGCTCTCTTTAGGTCTCTTAGGACTGGAGCTAAGCCTCCCAAGCATGGAGTAATCTTCCAGCATGCATTAATTTATAGGGCTAAGCGTTGGCTCAGGGGTAAGATTGCTAGGGCGCTGGCTGGCAAACTCTCCATAGCCGCCAGAACAGATGCCTTCACAGGCAACTATATAGGCGATAAGCTTAAGGAGGAGCTGATGGAGAGGGTTAAGGAGATTGAGGAGAAGTATCCGGAGCCCCCGAAGACCAAAGCCATAAAGAAGGCTGCTAAGAAGGGGAAGAAGTCTAAAGCCAAGAAGTAGCATGGTGAGGTTAGGGGTGTGAGTGGGAAATGAGCGTTAAGATTGAACCAATCCCGAAATTTGATGGGGTCTACCAGGTTACACTTGAGGATGGAACCCGCAGAATAGCCTCGAAGAACCTTGCTCCCGGAAGGGATGTTTATGGGGAGCGCCTAATAAAATATAAGGATGCTGAGTATAGGGTTTGGGACCCATATAGGAGTAAGATTGCGGCAGCGATACTTAAGGGGTTAAAGGAGCTCCCCATTAAGGCTGGATATAAGGTTTTGTATTTGGGCGCAGCCTCCGGGACAACAGCAAGCCACGTTTCAGATATTGTTGGTGAAGATGGGCATGTCTTCTGCATAGAGTTCGCTCCAAGACCATTAAAGGAGCTGATAGATAATGTATGCAAGTATAGGCCTAACATGTCACCTATCCTAGCCGACGCCCGCCTACCGGAGAAATATGCAAATATAGTTGAGAAGGTTGACATGATTTACTGTGACATAGCTCAGCCTGAGCAAGCCCAAATACTAGCCAACAATGCAAAAATATTCCTGAAAAGGGGCGGCTGGATAATGCTGGCCATAAAGGCTAGAAGCATAGATGTCACAAAAGAGCCGAGTGAGGTCTATAAGAGGGAAATAGCCATACTGGAGAAGAACGGCTTCCAAATATATCAGGTCATACATTTAGAGCCATACGACAAAGACCACGCAATGATACTAGCCCAATACTTGCCAGGGGAATAGGCTACTGATTTGTTTTAAAGAGG
>JAGTQA010000066.1 GCA_018396975.1 Candidatus Bathyarchaeota archaeon
AACATTCACGGCTTGGGCTAAGTTGGCAATTTTAACTTTTCTAGAATATTTTATGAATAGGTTTAGAACTGAAGCGGCTAATATAGCGTCTCTTAAAGTGTTCTGTTGATAAAGCCCATTTTCGTTAGTTGCCTGTGGATGCCAAACACCCCACTCGTCAACAGCTATCCCTATATCCTTCCTCCCCTCAGAGAATAGATCTATCGCCTGTATTGCCTGCTTAATCTGATATTCTAAATGCTGGACATCAAATAGCAAATTAAGGTATTGCTCATCCGTGAACTTTATATCGTCTCCGTAGCGCTGCTGATTACGGAAGAAGTAATAGTGTATAGATAAGTAGTCGACTAGGTGGATGAAGTTCCTTAGGGTCTCCATAACCCTATAATTCCAATCCCCAAATATATGCCCGCAAACTATGAGCTTAATTCTTGGGTCAGCCTGCTTTAGGAATGTTGCGAATCTACGATACTCCCAAGCATAGTAAACTGGGTCGAATGAGCCGCCGCAACCCCAATTCTCATTCCCAACACCCCAATAAATGACGTTGTATGGTTCAGGATGGCCATTCTCGGCTCTGAGCCGCGCATACTTTGTGTTTCCAACATAATTGCAGTATTCAAGCCATGCAAGGGCTTCGCTTGGGCTTCCAGAGCCGACATTCACGCATATATATGGTTCAGCGCCCACAACTCTACACAATTTAATAAATTCATCTGTTCCAAACTCGTTTGATTCCTCACCACCCCACCAAATATTTAGTCTTCTGGGCCTAAGGTTTACGGGGCCTATACCATCCTCCCAATGATATGCGTCGGCGAAGCAGCCGCCGGGCCACCTAATAATCGGCGCCCTAACAGATTTGAATGCTTCGACCACATCCCTTCTAAGACCATCTTCATTAGGAATATTAGAGTCTTTCCCAACCCAAATTCCTGGATATATACATCTTCCTAGGTGTTCGATGAAATGGCCGAATATTTTTGGATCGATCACATCTATGCGCTCATATAATCTCACATTCAATATGCTTTTACGCATATTTACATCCTCCTAACTCTAGATAGAGGGAATGGCCCCTAAACGCTAATAAATCTTAGCGTAAATCTCAATATGATTGTGAAGGGCTCCCCAAATATTGTGGTGAGAAGGGCCTTCCCCTCAGATCTAGACACCCTTTATAGGATTGAGATTGAATGTTTCGGTGAGGATGCATTCCCAAAATCATATATTAGGAGGATTATTGAGGAACCCTACTTCATTACCTTAGTAGCCCTCCTAAATGATGAGATCGTGGGCTTTATCATCGGCGCACTCGAATCTTTTTTAGGGAGATTGGCTGGACACATATATTCCATAGACGTTAAGCCGGAGTATAGGGGTATGGGGGTGGGCTCGCGCCTGCTAGGGGCTATGGAGGAGGAATTAAAGGGGGCTGGTGCGGAGATCTGCTGCCTAGAGGTTAGCGTAGATAATACGGCTGCCCTAAACCTTTACCTCAAGCATAACTATAGGGTTATTGAGCGCCTAAAGAATTACTATGGAATTGGAAGGGATGGGATGAGACTAGTGAAGAAGCTGGGTGAAATTGAAGTCCGACAATAGCCTTTCATGTTGGGAGTCGCGGAAAATCGTATGGAATATATTTTGGGCTGATCAACAAATATCTTTGGTGATATTATGGTTTACTGCGTGAACTGTGGTAGGGAGATAACTGAAGAGATGATATACTGCCCGTATTGTGGTGTAGCCCAGAAGGGGGTTAAGAGGAGCGAGTATGAGGTTTCATCTGACGATTTAATTAAGAAGATCAAAGAGCTGATACATAAGGGTAATGTTACTAGGATAATTGTGAAGAGCGAGAAGGGTGAGACGCTCCTAGAGATGCCTGTAACCGTTGGACTCATAGGCGCCCTACTAGCACCGTGGGTTGCAGCCTTAGGTGTTATAGCGGCTATGGTGACAAAGTGTAAGATAATAGTTGAGGAGAGGGGTGAGTGAAAGGGGATGCTTGAGTTGAGGGTTGGCCATAGGGGTGCTAGGGCCTACGAGCCGGAGAATACAATACGCAGCTTCATGAGGGCTCTGGAGCTTGGCGTGAATGCAATAGAGTTTGATGTTAGGATGACTAAGGATGGTGAGTTAGTAGTTATACATGATGCTGAAGTCGATAGGACAACAAATGGAAAGGGCTTGGTCAGCGAGCTAACATTGGAGGAGATTAAATCCCTATCCACCGATAAGGGTGAGAAGATACCAACCCTAGAGGAGGCCCTAGACTTCCTAGACAGAAGGGTTAAGATACTCATAGAGTTGAAGGAGGTCGGCCTAGAGGAGAAGGTTCTGGAGGCAGTTAGGCGGAGGGGGCTGGAGGATAACGTGATAATAATATCGTTCCATGAGGAGGCCCTCAGGAGGGTTAGGGAGCTGAGCGATAGGGTTGAGACCGGCCTAATCTATGTGAAGCATAGGGATCCAATAGGCGCAGCCCTATCACTTAGGGCCCAGTATCTACTACCCCTATATCGCTTCGTTCACTCAGCCTTCGTTAAAAAGGCCCATGAGAAGGGCCTAAAAATCATTGCGTGGACCATAAATACACTTGAGGAGGCCCGGGAATATGCGAAGAAGGGAGTTGATGGGATAGCGAGCGATAAGCCTGACATACTAATGGAAATAGGATAAATGTTGGCTTGGAGAGTTGGTGAGACCTTAGATTCCGTCCACGAATCCTCAAATCTCTAGTCTGTCGAGATCTAGCTCTTCCTCCTCCCCCTGCTCCTGCACATAGTCCTTCTCCAGCGTGTAGCGTTTCGTCTGGGGATCTTGGCTGATCTTCCCCTCCTCAAAGAGCTTACGCAGCGATCTGAAGACTGCCTTAGGCTTCTTATTCAGTCTCTCCGCTATCTCTATGAGTGTTAGAGGCTCGGAGCTTCCCAAAAGCCTTAATATTTCATCCTCAAGCTTGCCCATCAAACAGCACCCTCCCCAACTGAAGATAAAAATATGTGGCTGTTGAGGATATAAGTGATCCGGCATATTCAGTAACCATTCTTCTAGAACCATCCTAGTGTTCCGTCTCTCCTAGCCCTATCCAACCCCCATCTAAAAACCCTATAGCCCATCGGGAATAGGATCACTGCGAAGGCCGAGCCCTTCAAGAACTCCAGTAGGATTATGGGGTCTGTTATTGGTGCCGCCTTAAGTATTGCCAACCTCCANAACATCATATCCATTTACGTAGGCCTCCCCACCATCTGGGAGGACTAGAGTACAAAGTATCTTTATGAGTGTTGTTTTCCCAGCGCCATTCGGCCCCAAAAGACCGAAGACCTCTCCACGGTAAACCTCCAAATTAACCCCATTTAACGCTTGGATAAAACCCTTTTTTCTGGCCAGGATCTCTCTTATGCCGCCAACCTGCCAGATCGCATGTGGTGGCTGCCTAGCACCAACAACCCTTGTTGATGCTGGATAGCGCTTAACTAAGTTAATCGTCTCTATTGCCACTTTCGACATGTCACTTCAATTGCAAAATTGCAAGCCAAAGATTTAAGTTTTATCGAGTTTGATATCAAATTTGATACTAAAAATAAATACTCCGCGCATCACATTCTAAAATATTGAGGAAGTGGCGATATTGGGAAAGTGCTCCATTTGCAATGCTGAATCGACATTAATTTCAAGCAGTCTAGGCGTCTGCTTAAGGTGTATTAGGGAGAGACCGGATGAGGCTCTTAGGATAGTTGGCGGTGTGCGTAGGGTCTCACGTGAAATGTTTTCTTTACCTCCAGAGGTGCCGAGGAGCCTTAAGGGTGTTGGCTGTGGGATGTGTGCAAACGAATGCATCCTCGAACCGGGAGAGAAAGGATTCTGCGGATTAACATGCAACGAGGATGGGCGCCTCAAGCGTCTAGGCGGAACCCCAGAAAAGGGAATTTTAGAGTGGTATTATGATCCGCTGCCAACTAACTGTGTGGCATGGTGGTTCTGTCCGGGCTGCACGGGCGCCGGATACCCGAAATATGCCTATAAGCCCACTGCCGAAACTGGCTACATGAACCTCGCAGTTTTCTATGGCGCATGCAGCCTAGACTGCCTATTCTGCCAAAACTGGCATTATAGGCATCTATCACAGAGTCTAAAACCCTACATGAGCAGTGAGGAGCTCGCCGACAAGGTTAACCCTAGGGTCTCATGTATATGCTTCTTCGGCGGAGACCCCTCAGTCCAGATGCCCCATGCCATCAGAACTAGCGAGATAGCCCTAGAGAGGGCGGAGTCTGAGGGGCGCATTCTCAGAATATGCTGGGAGACTAACGGTAATATGCGTAGGGAGTTCGCCATAAAAGCCGCCGACCTATCCTTTAAGAGTGGGGGTGTTGTGAAGTTCGACCTAAAGGCTTGGGACGAAAACATTTATAGGGCTCTCTGCGGGACATCTAATAGGCCAGCCTTCGAGAATTTTAGGGCCATCGGTGAGAAGTATTTTTCCAGCAGACCTGAGGTCCCAGTTTTAACTGCAAGTACACTTCTAATCCCCGGATATATAGATTCCATGGAGATTGAGAATATAGCTAAGTTTATCGCTGAGATTGATCCGCGGATACCATACACTCTCCTAGCATTCTATCCGCAGTACATCATGTGTGACCTACCCACAACGAGTCGGAGGCATGCATACGAGTGCTATGAAACGGCCAAAAAATACCTTAAAAATGTTAGGATAGGAAACATTCATCTGCTCAGCTGAACAATCCTTGAGAGAAGCCTGAAATATTTATAAGGATGAGACTCTCTTTTTTCAATTCTAGAAATTAAGGGTTATGTAAGTGTTATATGTGGGGGTACCAATATGGCTAAGAAGGAGACTAAAAGATCGAGGCGCCGGGATCCATCTAAACTACTCGATGAGTATGAGTTGAAGATGGCTAAGCTTACGCTGAGAATGACAAGGGCGGCCATTAATCTGAGGAAGAAGAGGGGTGAAGCCCCCTACATAGTCTAGGCCCCTCACAATTTGCTGAATAATGATGAGAGCACTGCCACGGACATTTTCGGCTGCCTATCCCTAGTAAATACACCCTTCCTGTTCAATATTGTTCTTCCCGGACTTTGCGGAGTTCTGAAGTCCGCGAAGTTCCATATATGAAGGCCCACAATATAGTCTCTTTTAGAAAGGTTCTCCACATACTTCTTTATGAACTCTGCCTGATACTCCTCAGACCACATCTGGGGTGGATCACTGTGCAGTCCTATAATGGCGTCGGCGCCGAACTCGGTTATGACTATTGGCTTGTCCGGATATTTCATGTGGATCTTATCTATTTCCGCCAGCATGCTCTCCACTCCCCTATCTATCTCACCCCACTCAGAATACCATCCACGATAGAAGTTTAGTGATATAATATCCACGTGGCCTAGCGCTAGGTCCCTAATGCCCCTATGGGATGCGAACGTCAAGAGTCTTGAGGGATCTATCTCCCTAAAGTATTCTGAGAGCTTCCCTATGAAGCCCGCTACTTCCGGTATGTCGCTTGGAGGCTCATTCATAACGCTATACATTATGACTGATGGTCTATTCTTGTGCTCCCTAACCATCTCGGCAATAGTATTCTTGGCCTTAACCAAATATTCCTCGCTGCTAAAGAGCTTCATTATATCCTCTCTACTCAGTATTCGCTCAATACCAGAATAGCATAGTGGTGGCTCTAGGATCACTAGGAAGCCGAACTCATCTGCCATGTCGAGATGCTCGTTGGAGTATGGGTAGTGGGATGTCCTAAATGAGTTAGCGTGCACCCTCCTCATCAAATAGAAGTCTCTCACAAGAACAGGCCCCGGTAAGTTTCTGCCGAAAACTGGGAAATCTTCATGTCTACCAAAGCCCTTTAAGAAGACCGGTCTATCATTCAAATATATTTTGTTATTGGCAATCCTAATGCTTCTGAAGCCTATACGCTCATAAACGGAGTCTTTCATCCCACCATCAGAATATAATTCGACGACTAGGTTGTAGAGGTTTGGGCTATCCGGGCTCCATGGCTTAATCCCGCTTATCCTCCTCTCATAAGCATATCTGCCAGGTTTAATTTGGCTAATTGTCTCCTCATGAATGAGCGAGGCAAACTCCTTATCATATAGGGATATTCTCAAGTCCACCGGCTTCTCACATACTATGTCAATTAGCGCCCTAAGGTTTCCGGCACTGTCCGCGTTAACCGTTAAATCCTCAATATAGCATTTTTCTGTGAACTCCAAATATACTGGCCTATGAACTCCGCCGTAATGGAAGAAGTCGAACGCTGTTACATTGAGGCTTAACGCTGGGGGCAGATTATATGTTGACGGCGAATTATCTACCCTTAGTACAATCCTGTTGAATCCTCCAGCCCTCAAACCATCAACCCTAAACTTGAATGATGTGAACGGCCCCTCATGCTCACCGAGGGGGACCCCATTAATCCAAGCCCTAACTTTGTATCCGGCACCCTCAAAGATTATCCATGCAATCTTCCCCTCAAATTCCCCGCTCACATAGAAATCTTTCTGATACCAGGCTACTCCGCTAAACTGATCCCACTCCGGATTCTGCTCATTCCATGAGGATGGAACATAAATTAATTCCTTGGACTCGAAGCCCTTAAACCATCCTTCCCTATCGCCGATGAGATCCCTATCAACCATGAACTTCCATAGCCCATCTAGTGAGATTCTTGGTCTAGAAAGGCTCCTCATCTAGACCACCATAGGAGACTATATATGTAACAAACTTAAGTCTTATGAGCACCCATAAACAAGGGAAGTTTACAGTTAAAACTTTGGGTAAAGTTTGAGTGATTTTAGAGTCCGGTGAGTGTAAGGCCGATTAATAGTGGTGCGAATACTTCGGCCACCAGTGACATAACCGTTATCATAGTGTTTAGTGATGGGCCAGCGGTATCCTTAAATGGATCTCCAACAGTGTCGCCTATAACAGCGGCCTTATGGGCCTCCGAGCCCTTACCGCCATGCGCCCCAGACTCTATATATTTCTTGGCGTTATCCCAGAGCCCGCCCGAGTTCGCCATAAATAGTGCAAATATTATGCCGGTCACTATGCTTCCGGCTAGGAACCCCGCTAGGGCTTCCTTCCCAAGAAATGCTATTGTTAGGACTGGAACTATTATTGCTAGGGAGCATGGCAGCATGAGCTCCTTTATAGCTCCCTTAGTTGCAATATCGACGCACATAGCATAGTCTGGTTTAGCCCTCCCCTCCATCAGCCCCGGAATCTCCCTAAACTGCCGCCTAACCTCCTCAATCATCCTCTCAGCGTTTCTGCCAACTGCCAATATTAGTAGGGCCGAGAGTAGGGGTGGCATCATCCCACCAAGGAAGATCCCAGCAACAACCCTAGGCTCCATTAAATCCAGAGTCTCTATCTCAACTAGATGTGCATATGCCGCGAAGAGTGCTAGAACTGTTAATGCCGCTGCGCCTATAGCGAAGCCCTTAGTTATCGCTTTTGTCGTGTTTCCAGCAGCATCAAGCCTATCAGCGACCTCAATGACCTCCTCGCCCAGCCCGGACTGCTCCGCTATGCCCTTAGCGTTATCTGAGACCGGCCCGTAGGCGTCTGCAGATATGGTCATGCCGACGGTTGCCAGCATCCCAACAGCCGATATTGCAATACCATAGAATGGGTCTATGCCGAATGCGCTTGAGAGGTGCCATGCCGC
>JAGTQA010000015.1 GCA_018396975.1 Candidatus Bathyarchaeota archaeon
AAATAAGCAAGATTTTTTGGTGCGGCCGCCGGGATTTGAACCCGGGATCGCAGGCTTGGAAGGCCTGTGTCCTAACCAGGCTAGACGACGGCCGCTTATGCTACTGTTGGAGGATTATATCTATTTGTTCTATGTTTTTCTCTATTTCTGGGATAATTAAATTTTTTGTAGGTCTGTTTTATAGGCGGGATATTTTGAATCTTGGGTGGTTTGGTGCTGGTCGCTTTCCCTCCTCCATTAGGATTTGTGCGTATGCTGCGTTTATTAGGCTTATTGCTGGAAACATATATTTGGCGTCGCTTATCGGCCCATATAATACGAAGTCTGCGCCTATAGCTATTGGCAGCCCATTTGTTACTGCTGAGCATGCCATACTCAAAATCTTATCCTTCTTGTCTTTGAGGGCTTTCCATGAGGCTATGGCGTTGTGGGCTCCACATCCGGCGGGATAGCCATAGCGCTCCTTAACCTCAAATATGGCTTTACATGCTAATCCTAGTGTGGCTATATCTAGGACAACTGTGTCAACAAGAATATTCTCTATTCCGGCGGATTCGATGCGTGGTATGAGAGTTTCTAAAAGTTTAATCCTCTCTCTATAGGATATTATGGCCCTTGAGCTGTATGTTAGCGCTATAGCTGATCGGATCCCAACCTCCTTAGCCTTCTCATATATCGAGGATTTCGTCTCCGGGTTGATGGAGTTTAAAATGGTTCTGTCTATTATGCCAAGATCTCTGGCGGTCTCCATGCCGCTTAAGGCGGCCTCCTCAGAAACATAATCTATTAGGATGGGCATCTTTGTTACGTCGGCTGCAAACTCAAGGTATCTTCTGGCATTCTCCGAACTGGAGCATACGACGTCGAGCATCGCTGGGAGCCCAGTCCTACTGGAGATATCTTCGAGCTCTGCGATTAGGGCTTTAGCTGCTTCACGATCGAATATGCCGGTTTTATCGTCTTGAACGCACTTATCGCCCTTATAAAATATGCTCCCAATCATGACTGTTGGGTTCTCGCCGGGCTGACCGCCAACTTTAACGCCGCCTATATCAAAAACTATTTGCTCCCTACTAAATTTGAACATGGTGGATCCCTGCACGCTTGATTAAGAGTCTTTTATTGTTGGAAAATTTAACATTTTTGAATTCATTTAGAAAAAGGTATTATTGAGTGTTAAAGGGTTGCTGAGATTGTGAGGGGACGATTGATTTGTATTGAGGGGATTGATAAGAGTGGTAAGACGACGCAGTCCCGCCTTCTCGTTGAGGCGCTTAAGAATCTAGGGTTTGATGCAGTTTATACCGCTGAGCCTAGTAGTGGGGAGATTGGCAAGTTTATAGAGCGATATGTTTTGAGGAGGGAGAGACGTCTACCGGTTTCTGTGGAGGCGCTGCTCTTCGCTGCTGATAGAATTGAGCATTTTGAAAGGGAGATAAGGCCCATGCTTGAGAGGGGGAGAATAGTTGTCTCGGATAGATATGTTTATTCGTCCTTCGCCTATCAGGGCGCTGCCGGATTGGATATAGAATGGATTAAGGAGATCAATAAGATGGTTCCTGAACCGGATTTAGCGATATACTTAGACGTCCCAGTTGAGGTTGTGGTAGAGAGGTTGAGGGGGAAGCATAGAAGATCCGTTATGGAGTTCCCTGAGACGCAGAGAAGGGTTCGGGAAGTTTATATGCGCCTTGTTAGAGAGGGGAAACTCGTGCTTATTGATGGGAATCGCCCAATAGATGTTGTCTCGAAGGATATTCAAACGGTTGTCCTTAGAAAGTTAGGGCTTCAAACCAGTCCATAAACGCTTAATTTTCACCGCGCCATCTCCCCCTTTAGCCATCTCCAACCCTATGCGCTCAGCTAAGAATTTGAGGAGACCTTCCACCGATATACGCTGGAGCCCCCTTTCGTGGAATACTTGAACTTCAACCTCACTGTCTCTAAAGAGGAATCTAATGAAGTAGTAGTCGAATCTTAGGGCTCTAGGCCTAGACCCACCATTTTTCCCAAGCGCGTAGTATCTGATGATGCAGAAGACATCCAGATTATGGAGGGTGCGTTTCTTAACCTCATCTAGGAGGGATTTTAGGATTTCCCCATCGATATAATTGAATACTAGGCCGTCGGCAACCCCAAACTCAAATATGACATTTATATTCGACCCAATTAGGGTCTTTAGATAGTCTCCTATGCTGCGGCCGTTTAATCTGTAGAGGGCATTTAAAATCGACTTTTGAACTTCAATCATCGGCAGGTTAAATTCCAGTATGGCGGCGCCATGATACCTGCTTGGGAAGTCCCAATAGGTTCCTAAACTGCCTTTGGACTTCATCCCTTAGATTTCCCAATCCTTCTTATTTTTTCAAGATTGTCCAATAATATTGAGATGACTGAGCCTAGTCTCTGGATTTCGTATGGGTCCTCCTCAGCCTTGAGTCTCTCGTTAATTTCCCAGATTTTTGTTAGGATTGTTGTCTCTGTTTGGCTTAGGGCTGATAGGATCTCAATCTCTCTAGCCTCTTCCTCCTCCTTTACAACGATGACCTTCTTCTGGCATTGGGCGCACCATAATTCGCCGCTTTTAAGCTTAAAAATTGGTGACGCGCATGCTGGGCATGAGAGGTCGGTTAGTGTAGCTCCGCTCCTAAGTAGGTCGGCCATTAGGCGTATTTTGTCGCCCTTTCCGCCCTTCTCGGACAATCTCCGCCGCCTCCAGCCCCTACTCTTTTATAGGCTTCCATGCTATTAAGCCTTCTTAGCCTTATATATCTTGGTGAGGTCGATGGCGTCTCTAACATTCTTTGCTCTCGCTAAAATCCTAATCTTCTGGGCATCTATTTGAATCTGGTATCCGCATTTTAGGCACCTTGCTGTCTTCTGCCCCTCCCTAGCGTATCTAACCATACCGCACCTTGGGCAAGCGAAAATTATGTAGTCGGTCATGATGCTGAACCGCTAACAATTAGGATTATGACATAATATAAGTCTTCCCTCCGGATTACTTTCCGGAGGAGCCCTAGGCCGCTCCCATGGATGATACCTCCCTATCTTCCCGAATACCCTATCCTCCTCCTGAACTTAGTGGCTTATTATGTGGATAGGATGAAATGTGCTCTAGGTAAGTCTATATAATGTAAAGCTGAATACTCCGTTCTTGTAGGCTGGATCTATAACTTTCGGTATAACTGGAACTGGCAGTGCTATGTGCTTGTAAAACCTAACGTCTCCCCTCTCAGCCTCAATTATAACGTCCCATTCGGAGACTGATACTCTTATGTCGCCCTCTTCTAGGCCGGGCATATAGGCCATAATGAAAACTAAATTTGGCTCAACATAAATATCTACGAGCGGGGCTCTAACCCAAGGTGCCACAATAGGTCTAATGGCCTCCTCAGCGGCGGCTACGGGTTTTCTCCTCGGCTTTATATTGAAAGCCTTCACGACCATCAGTCCGAAGACAAAGCCCCCTATATGAGCCCAGAAGGCTACACCGGATTTTATACCAGTTAGGGATACAACGCCCATCAGTAGCTGGTAAATGAACCAGAAGCCTAGATAGAAATATGCTGGTATGCTGACTACCGTGATAAATATGTAGAATACTAGTGTTCTTATCCTAGCCTTGGGATATAGGAGCATGTAGGCGCCTAAAACGGCTGATATTGCCCCGGAAGCCCCAACGGCTGGCGTTATAAGGTCAGCGATCACATAGTAGATTGGCGCCGTGTAAAATGATAGGAGCGCTGAGGCCGTATGCGTTAGGCTGGCAAATAGACCTCCAGCCAGATAGAAGGCTAGGTATTTCCCATGTCCAAGTGCATCCTCAACATTATCGCCGAAGATCCAGAGGTAGAGCATGTTCCCGAGGAGATGTAGGATGTCAGCGTGAAGAAACATGCTTGTAAAGATTGTTTCGAGTCTTTTCCCCTCAAGAATATAGATTGGCCGCATCCCATAATTGTTGATAGCCGACCTAAGAGATCTCTCAAGAAGGGGGTCTTGGAGAATGAAAAAGAAGAAAACTAGGATATTTATGAGTATTAACACATAGTTTATGTATGGTCTTCTAGAGGGCCTATTCTCATCATGGATCGGTATCATCGCCCTATTTTCCCACCGCCATCTTGGAGACTCCGGAGGAATCTAAGATTTTCTTCACCGCCCTCTTATAGATTTCTATGCTGGCTAAATACTCCGTTATGCTTATGTACTCGTTTGGTGTGTGGCTTAGGCTTGAGTCTCCGGGACCATATGTTGCAACCGGCACATTATAGTGTGCTCCGAAGATGTTCATGTCCCCGGTTCCAGTCTTCCGGAGGAGCCTCGCCTCCTCACCAGTTACCTCTAGGATTGCATCCTTTAAGGATTTTACTACAACCGTGTCTCTCCTAGCCACGTAGGGTTCAACCCTATCAATAATTCTTAGTTTAGACGCTAACCCATAATTTTCCGCCCTAAAATCGTCGATTAAGCCGCCAATTATCTTCATGGCATCACCACACTTTATTGTCGGCGGCAATCTTAGGTCAACCTCTAGAGTGCATATGTCCGGTATGCTCCTCGTTGTTCCACGGCCGGAGATTCCGGTTAATGCTGGTGTGAGAGAGTAGAATATTCCATAGGGCGATTTATACTCCCGCTCGCATCTCTCCTTGAGTTTACTCCAGAACTCAAAACCCTTCTCTATGGCATTCGGTAGTAGGTGTTGGGCTCCCACATGTCCGGTGGCTGTTCTAAACTCAATCCTAATTTTTAGGTGGCCCTTATAGGCGAACACCACATTTTTTATTCCACTAGGCTCTCCAAAAATTGCATAATCAATACTCGGCCTATCCCTCACTAGGCGCTTAATTCCCCTAGCCCTCCCCTCCTCATCAACAACACATGCGACCAGAATCCTACCCCGAGAGAGACTTGACTTCAGACTTGAGGCTGAGATTATCATGGCCGCTAGGGATGATTTTGCATCCACGGAGCCCCTACCATATAGCCTATCGCCCTCAACCCTAACCGGTATCCACCCGGGCACTGTATCCATGTGTCCACATAGGAGAATAGTTGGGCCGGCGGAGCCAACCTCGCCATAAACGTTATTGACTGAATCCGTCCAAACCCTACTGAAGCCAGCCCTCTTAAGCTCATCAGCCAAGTAGGATGCTATCTTATCTTCTTTTCCACTCGGACTGTAGATTTCAAGCATTCCCCTCAGAAGCTCTAGCGGATACATCTCATCTTGGTACATGTTAAATCCGCATGCCAAGAATTATTTGTTAGATGCCAGTCTCTTTAAGAAGGCTCTCTTCCTCAGATATCGCTACCCTGAGAACTTCAGCAACCTTCTCCAGCTGCTCCATGCTTATTACTAGCGGTGGGAGGAAGCGTATCACGTTCCTACCGCAATAGAGCAATATTACCCCCATCTTTAAAGCCCTCATGAGGATATTATAAATGTCCACTCTAGCCTCTAAGCCCAGCATTAAGCCTAAGCCTCGGGCCTCCCTTAAGATCCTAAATTCACCGACTAAACCATCTAGAATCTTTTTGAAGCGCTCCCCTAGAACCCTCGCCCTATCAACAAGATTCTCCTCCAATATCACGTCTATTGTTGCGCATGCTGCTGCACATGCAAGCGGGTTCCCGCCGAATGTGCTTGTATGCTCTCCAACCTTAAGCGACCCCATCACATCGTTTCTGCCAATAGTCGCCCCTATTGGCACACCGCCCCCCATAGCCTTAGCAACACACATTATATCCGGCTTAATATTCCAGTGCTCTGATGCCCACATGCGCCCAGTCCGCCCAAAGCCGGTTTGAACCTCATCGAATATTAAAACAATTCCATGCTCATCGCAGAGTTTACGTAGGCCCTCTAAAAAGCCGTTTGGTGCAACATGAATCCCTCCCTCACCTTGAATCGGCTCAACGATCACCGCCGCAGTATCCTCCGTTATCGCCTCCTCAACCCTATCAAGTCTACCAAACGGCACAAACTTAAAGTTTGGGCTTAAAATTTGCTTGAATGGCTCACGATATTTTGGGTTCCATGTTGCTGATAATGCGCCGAGAGTCTTGCCGTGGAAGCCCCTAACCATGCTTATAATTTCGCGCTTACCAGTATATTTTATGGCAGCCTTTATTGCGCATTCTACCGCCTCAGCTCCACTGTTAGACAGAAATATTTTTTCCAGTCCCCTCGGGGCTATTTTAACCAGCTTCTCTAGAAGCTCGGCCCTCTTATCATTATATAGTGATCCGTGGCATGCTATAAGTCTCTCACACTGCTCCTTAACGGCCTTAACAATCTTTGGGTGACAATGTCCAACTAGGCTTACACCATATCCGCCCATACAGTCTATATAGGCTTTCCCATTCACATCGTATAGGAGCGCCCCCTCACCCCTAACAACGCATACTGGAAACTTCTGGTAGACGTTTGCGAGGTAAGAATTCTCTATGGCTATTATCTCCTCCTCATTCAGCTGTTATCACCGTTCCATTTAAACCATTTAAGGCACTTATCAGAGGATTCTCCACTAGGCCGCACGCTATAATGGCCTCTTTAACTCCCGCCTCCAAGGCCTCTATCGAGGCAATAACCTTCTTATCCATGCCCGAACCTATCTTGGGCAGGATCTCCCTAGCACCGCTTAAGGTTATCCTCTTAATGTATTCCTCACCCAACAATATTCCTGGAACATCCGTTAGGAAGATTATTTTGTCAGCCTTTAGGGCACCAGCTATCTGTCCAGCAGCCCTATCACTATCAACATTCAAGTACTCGTTTTCCCTGCCCAAAGCTATTGGCGAGACAACTGGCAAGTATCCATGGTCGATGAGGATCTTAAGCAGACGCGAATTAACCTCAAGTATTTTACCGGTAAAGCCCCCATCAATTATACGCTTCCTACCCCTCTCGTCAACTATAATGAGCTTCTTCTTCCTCTCCGCCAGCATTAATGTACCGTCTATGCCCGATAAGCCAACAGCCGATATATTATGGCTTATAAGCCATCTGACAATCGCCTTATTTATCTTGCCAGCCATAACCATAGTGTATATCTCCACGGTCTCCCAATCCGTATATCGGCTCCTTATACCCTCGGGAGAAACTACAAAAACCTGTTTTTTACCGAGCTTCTCAGCAACCTCCGTAACCTCATCTCCGCCGCCATGGACAATGGCGATACTATCATTTTCTAGAACCCTCTTTATGTCATTAGCTAGGGTGTCATTCAGCCCCCTCTTAAATATGTCCCCGCCGATTTTGAGAACTATCATCCTCCACAGCCACCATATTCTTCTAAATTGGGTGTAGGGCGGAGTAGCGCAGTCCCTCCCTCTCATCCCAACCACACATAATATTCATGTCTTGAACCGCTGTTCCAGCAGCACCCTTCATTAAATTGTCTATGGCCGAGAATATTACGAGCCTATTAACGTGATCATCTATCTCAAAACCTATATCGCAATAGTTTGAACCGACAACAATCTTTGGATCCGGATATCTAAATACTCCTTTAGTATCGCGTATGAACCTAATGAATGGCTCATTAGCGTAGAATCCTCTATAGGCTCGCCAAACCTCGATCGGCGCGATTGGCTCCCTAAGGAAGACGTGGCATGTTGACAGTATGCCCCTAACCATATTAACGGCGTGGGCAGACATAGATATTCTAACCTTCTCACCACATATTAGGCTTAGCTCCTGCTCTATCTCAGCGGTATGTCTATGCCCAGCCGGCTTATAAGGCCTAACAACACTATAATGTTCTGAGTGGTGGGAGGATAGCGAAGGCTTGGCGCCGGCTCCGGAGGACCCAACCTTAAAATCTATGACAATCCTATCCCTATCAATCTTAGTTGACTTGATTATTGGTGCAAGGGCCAGTATGCCGGCTGCAGCCATGCAGCCTGGAACCGCAACTAGCTGAGCATTCCTAATCTCATCACGATGTAGCTCCGGTAAGCCATAAACCGCCTTCTCCAGAAGCTCCGGATTTTTATGGCTCCAACCATACCACTTTACATAGTCCTCTGGATTCTTAAGTCTGAAGTCTGCGCTTGTATCGATAACTTTGAGCCCTGCCTCGAGGAGCTGGGGCATAAACGCCGATGATACCCCATGTGGTGTTGCCACGAAGAGTATGTCGCATAGATCCGTAACCTTGGCGGGGTCGGACTTAATGAATTTTAGGGTTGTTTGTCCCTTAAGGTTCGGGTGAACCCTATGGATATACTCGTCAGCATAGGTGTTTGAGGTCGCCGCTGTCACCTCAACCTTTGGATGCGAGAGCAGTAATCGGAGGAGTTCGCCGCCAACATATCCGGATGCGCCGAAGATTCCAACCCTCACTTCTTCATCACCTTAATAGCATACTCGATGATTTTTTCCGGTATATTAACTTTGGTTGCTGAGTATAAGCCCTTAAACTCCGGTGTATTATTAACTTCATGCACAATTATGCCATCAGGTGACTCCATACAGTCAATGGCGAGAACTCCCCCTCCAACGGCCCTAGAAGCCCTAATAGATAGCTCAACAACCTCATCGGTTATTGGGAATGGTTCGGTTCTTCCACCACGTGCAACATTAGTCCTCCACTCCCCATTAGCTGAGTATCGGTAGGCTGCCGCAACAACCTCATCCCCGATGGTTAATATGCGTATGTCCCTTGGGGGCCTCCTCACATACTCCTGAAGATAATATATCTGCATTAGTGAGTTCTGCATCTCTTCACGGGACTCTATAAGCGCTTGGGCCGAGTCCCTATCTCTAACAAGCGCAACCAAACGCCCCCAGCTACCCACAACCGGCTTTAGAACAGCTGGGTACCCTAAAACCTCTAGGGCTTTAAAGGCGCTTTCATCAGTGAATGCTACAAGGGTCTTTGGGACTGGAACACCGGCCTTAACCAACGCTAGGGTTGTGAAGAGCTTATTGCCACATATTAGGGAGACATGGAATGGATTAATCACCTCCACACCGAAGTTCTCTAGGATAGCCGTTATATGCAGCCCCCTAAAGTAGCTTATACATCGCTGTAGCACTAGATCGCCAAACTCCTCCTTAATCCCCCTAGAATCTCCTGAAGTGCTTAGATAGATCTCCTTTGAGTCTATTGGCTTCAGGTCTAGCCCGAGCCTTCTAGAGGCCTCTATTAGCGCCTTCTCCTCCCACCTAATTCTATCATACACTAGGCCCATTCGATACATGTGTTTTTACTCGCCCCAGTCCTCACCCTCTATCTCGGCTGGTTTAAGGCTCACTAAACCCTTCTCATCAAACCTAACTTCTAGGTCTAGGCCGCAGTCTGGGCAGCTGACAATCTCGCCTGAAATCGCATCCTCTGGAATACTTATCTCGGCATCACATTCGGGACATTTTGCCTTGAAGGCTCCCGCCCCCTATCACGCTCTAATAGGAGAATAACATTTTCTTTATAAATATTTCGGATTCCTCAAAGAATCTTTAAGATATTCGCCATAATATATTTTTTCCTAAAATAATTTATATACCCAATTAAGGAATTTTTATTCTTGGGAAGAGATAGAATGAAGACCGAGATTGATGAGATTGATAGGGAAATTTTGAGGATGCTTCAGGAAGACGCCCGCGTGTCATTTAGAAAGATATCTGAGAGACTAAATTTAAGTGAGGCAACAGTATTCGTCAGGGTTAAGAAGCTCATTAAGAAGGGTGTTATTAAGGGGTTCACAACGATAGTCTCGCCTGAAGCCCTCGGCAAGAGGATAACCGCCTTCGTCCTAATAAATACTGACCCAAAGAAGCTCCAGAGCGTCCTTGAAACCATAAGTAGAATGGACGACGTATACGAAGTTTACGATGTTACTGGCTCATATTATGCTATAGTGAAGGTTCGGGCCGAGGACCAGAATCGGCTGGCCAAGATAATTGATGAGATAGGTATGATTGATGGGGTTATAAGAACCGAGACCGCGCTGGTTCTTAGGAGCATAAAAGAGGATATTCGAATAAAGGTTTAAATTTCAACTAGCTTGAAAACTACGAATGACTAAAGAGTAGATAGGGTTAGATATTTCCCTAGAACATTTTGAGTTATATATGGGGTGGTGGCATAATCAGGCGAATAATAATTATTACTGGGACTCCTGGCGTAGGAAAGTCCTCGGTCTCAAAGGCTCTCGCCTCCAAAATAAATGCACACATCATATCTATAGGCAACCTCGTTAAAGAGGAGAAACTTTATAGTGGTGTAGATAGGGAGAGGGATACATTAATCGCTGATACAGAGAGGGTCTCGAGGAGGGTTAAAGAGATAATCTCTAAAGTTCAGGGGGACGTTATAGTTGAGGGGCATTTTGCTGTCGATGTTGTCCCACCAAAATGGGTCAGCGTGGCCTTTGTTTTGAGGAGGGATCCGGAGGAGCTTAGGAGGATCCTTGAGGGCCGCTCCTATAGCGAGAGAAAAATTATGGAGAATCTTGCAGCTGAGATCCTAGATGTCTGCCTTTATGAGGCTATAAAGAGGTGCGGTGTGAAGAAGGTTTGCGAGATAGATGTAACCTCGAAGAGTGTGGAGGATGTTGTTGGGGAGATCCTAGATGTTCTTAATGGTGTGAGGGAATGTAGGGTTGGGATTGTAGATTGGCTTGGAAAACTTGAGGCTGAAGGAAAGCTTGATGAGTACTTAAAGGATTTTTAGAAGGCTTTTATTCCCTTTAAGATGTCTGTTCTTGCGAGTAGCCTTATTCCCCTACGGCTCGCATATGCTTTGGCGTGCTCACTAAACTTTTCAGCTATTAGGATTGGGCTAGTAAATCCCGCACTCTGGGCGACCTTATCTATATTTATGACTACATTTACGCCAATGGTTCTATTCCAGTCCTTGATCCAAACCGGATATACTTCGCTTCCCCTCCGAACTATCAGATCGCATCTCTTTGTTGATGGCATATCGCTCCGATTCGGATTCTTATCTATCGTGTAGCCTCTTCTAGTAAAGTATTGTATTGCGAGCTTCATCAGCGGCTGCCGATTCATCCCTTCCACAGTAGAGAGATTAACGTGGATAGAGAAAAATCTTTTCATCAACCTGATGTTTCTTTTTGATTTCGGCTAAGCAGATTTTTTACACCTATCCATTGAGCTATTGCGTAGCCTACTAGGATCTGAAGCCAGAAGGTTATGATCCTAATAAGTAGTGTCG
The DNA here is from genome assembly GCA_018396975.1 of Candidatus Bathyarchaeota archaeon. GTDB lineage: Archaea > Thermoproteota > Bathyarchaeia > Bathyarchaeales > DTEX01 > DTEX01. The sequence continues at coordinate 11,193 of JAGTQA010000015.1, forward strand.
CGGTTCCGCTTAGGGCGATTGGGATCTTAAATAGCGTGTATAGGCTCGTCATAACTATCTCGACGAGACCTAGGGGGAGAGCTACCGGGATCGTTTGAACAGCTACGCTAATCGAATAGACTATGATGGTCTCATTTATTTTTTGGAGGATCTCACCGAAGCCTAGCGCATAAAATACTAGGAGATATATGCTCATATGTAAGAGCCAAGCAATGAAGTTGTAGGCTGCGGATCTTGTCAGTGCCCCCCAACTCCTACTGAAAATCTTAAATCCATCGTAGAAGTGCGCTAAATTCCGCTGCACTTTATCCCTAAGATCTAATGGGTTTATCCGGCCCCTAAATATGAAGGCTATAGCCTTTATGGGCAAGCCGAGCAATCTCTCAACCGCCCCCTCCTTAAGGGACAAGTAGATTAGAGAGGCTATTAGAAAGATGGAGCCTAATAGGACGGCTAGTAAAAGGCTTAGGGCTTCGGTGCTAACCTTATATTTTAGGATTATTAGGGCTGAGGCAAATATTAGGCTGCCCAATGTTATAGACGTCGTTATTATTCGATGGGCAACGACTGATGCAATAATTTTTCCAGAGGAGACTCTGGTCTCCCTATGGACAAGGTATATTCTCGTGATCTCCCCGGAAACGCTCTCCAATGGGATGACTAGGTCCACAAATATTCCAACCCAGGAATAAAAGAGCGCATTCCTTACGCTAAGGTTTATTGAGAGAGCCTTCATGAGTTCCCTCCAGCTCATCGAGTAAAAGAGCATGCTCAGTATCATGGCCATGATTGTTATGGAATAATAGAGGAGATATTCGCGTGGATCAACACTTTTAAATACTCCAATTATCTCCTCAAAACCCACAAAAAAGTGTAGGTATAAGATGAAGATTATTAATCCGGCTGCTAAGGATACTATTAATTTAATCGGCGAAGACTTTTTCATCTCAATCTACTAAATTTTTAGGTCTTCAACAATATAAAATTGGCTTATCGTCCCCGTATCTCGCTATCTTTTTAAACTTCTGACTATTTTATTGAGGATTTAAGGGGTTGATCTTTGGGCGTAAAGGCCGTTATATTTGATCTAGACGACACCCTAGTTTATTCGGGAATAGACTATAAGGGGATGAAGAGATCACTTATTAACTTTCTGGTCGAGGCTGGCGTTGACCCAGATCTATTAAGTGAGGAGATGCCCAATATTGAAATTTTTAGGGTTGCCCTAGAGCATCTAAGGGATAGGGGTCTCTCTGAGGATAAGATAAAGCGCATTTTTGGGGAGGCTAATGCAATACTGGATAGGGCTGAGATGGAATCCTTGGGCAGAGCCAGATTAATGGATGGCGCCCTAGAGATTCTAAAGTCCCTAAAGAGGTTGGAATTGAAGATCGGTATTGTAACTAATGGGTGTAGAAGATACGCAGCAGAAATAATTAAGGTGTCCTCCCTAGATGATTATATTGATGCGCTTATCGCTAGAGATGATGTGCCAAGTCCAAAGCCGAGTCCAGACCACCTCTTAAAGGCTCTAGAGGTTTTGGGCGTCTCCGCTGAGGAGGCAATCTTCGTTGGCGATCACTGGATAGATGCATTATGCGCCAAAAATGCTGGGATAAAATTCATTCTATTTAATAATAGAGGGGGATGTTGGGAGGAGATTAGAGGCAGAGACATGGCAATAGCAACCATCAGCGATTTGAGGGATATAACCAACTTTCTTCCTTCCGGGAGGGAAATGCTAGAACGAAACAATTATTAGCATCAGAAGATCTTATCAGACCTATACTAGGGCGCATGTCCGCTAATGACTGTTAAGAAGGCGGTAATATAATGGAGTATGCCGTTGAGACCTTCGATTTAACTAAGGTGTTTGAGAGTAAGGAGGGAGGCGTTAAGCGGATTATTAAGGCAGTTGACCATGTGAACATTAAGGTTAGACGGGGCGAGTTCTTCGGGCTCCTTGGGCCTAATGGGGCTGGAAAGACCACGCTCATAAAGATGCTCTGCACCATAATACTTCCAACCAAGGGAACAGCTAAGGTAAACGGCTATGATATAATTAGGGAGCCCATGAAAGTTAGGAGCTGCCTAGGCTGGTTTCATGGGGAGACAGGTGGGCGATCACTTTATTGGAGACTTAGCGCCGAGGACAACCTAAGATTCTACGCCTATTTACAGAATGTTCCTAAGGATATCGCCGAGAGAAGGATTGAGGCCCTACTAGAGTTCTTTGGACTAACTAAGGATAAGAAGAAGCTTGTTAAGGACTATTCGACCGGCATGAAGGTTAGGGTTATGCTGGCTAGGGCCCTACTACACAACCCACCGATCCTATTTATGGATGAACCGACAATAGGGCTTGACACAATAAGCGCTGTTGAGACCAGAAGGCTTCTAAAGGCATTAAATACGGAGCTTGGGAAGACAATAATATTCACGAGTCACAACATGTTTGAGGTTGAGCAGTTATGCGAGAGAATAGTGATGATGAAGGATGGGCGCGTAATAGCCGATGCCCCACCATCCGTTTTAAGGGAGATGCTTAGGGATGTGCGCGCCGTTGAGGTGGAGATAAGAGAGAATGGTGATCTATCAAGGGCAATTCAAGCCTTATCAAGCCTATCAATTGTTAGGAGGGTTGTGGAGGTAAAAAGTGAGTCGCTAAGTGCCATAGTGCGCCTTCAGGTTGATGATGAATATGAGGCCATACCAGCAATAGCTGGCAGATTACATAATCTGGGAATTAAGGTTTCGGCGATACGGAGGTCGGAGCCAACACTTGAAGACATATTCGTGAAGCTGACGAGGGAGGAGTCTGCTTGAGGGTTGAGGACTTAATTAACCTTTTTAGGGAGGATAGACCCCGAACGTCATCTGACATTAGACATGTCTGGGCGGTCTTCTGGGCGAACTTCAAAATATTCCTATCCTACAGGACTTGGGTTATAATGGAGACTATAAGCACCGTTGCCTCAGTCGCCATGTACTCCTTCATGGGTTTACAGGTTGATGCTAGGAGGGTTGCCTTAGCCGGGTATGGTGATGTTGGCTGGCTGCCCTTCGCCCTAGTTGGGGTTGCCACGGCAAATTATTTGTGGATGTGTATCAGTAGGCTGAGCCACTCACTGCAGCATGAAATACGTGAGGGAACCTTAGAATCCATAATTACATCATTAATAAAGATGAGGTCTTACATTATTGGGCAGTCAATTAGGGGTTTTCTGGTAAGCGGATATTTCATGCTGGGAGTCTTCGTCGTTGGAGTTGGGATTTTAAGGGTTCCATTAATAATTAACCTAGAAACAATCTTATCATTCATAGCCATAATCCTACTGATGGTTCTGAGCTACGCCGGGATAAGCATAATGGCCGCCGGCCTAATCCTCGTATATAAGAAGGGTGATCCGCTCACCTTCCTATTCGCCAGCATAACCGAGTTCCTCGGCGGGGTCCTCTTCCCACTAAAGTATCTCGAAAGCTTCCCAGTCCTCTATACGCTGGCCTGGCTTATGCCATACACCTACGCGCTGGATGCAGCCCGCAGAATTCTCCTTAATGGCGCGACAATATTCTCCCACAGCGTTCTCATGGATGTAATCGTCTTACTCGCCTATGCCGCCGTGTTCATTCCGATTGGATTGAGAGTTTTCAGGTGGGGTATTAACCGCATAAGGTATGAGGGGACGGTTGCAACATATTAGGAGGGAGGTAAGTATGGATATTGAGCGGCTAATTGAAATAATCTCTGAGGATATTCCTCGAAGGAAGACACCGATTTACCGCATCGTTCTCTCCTTCATCACTAGGGACTTTAAGGTTTGGTGGACCTATAAATTCTGGCTTCTACTTGACATCTCGGGAATAATACTCTTTGTGATCACATACTATCTCTTCTCACTAATCACAACCGCCCAGCAGATTTATGAGGCAGGCTACATGACTGGCGGATACTTTACCTTTGCCCTTATAGGCATAGCTTTCCAACAGTATGTCCACTTCGCCGTCCAGAGTATTAATGAGAGCATACGTGAGGAGCAGTGGAATGGAACGATGGAAACCATACTCTCGGCGGCAATAGACTTTAAAATATTCCTTCTGGGGGAAGTCTGCTTCTCATTCATAGTCTCCTCAGCCCTACTCCTTATGTCGCTACTTGTAGGGATAATTTTAGGCGCGGAATTCTATGCAACACCCTCATCAATCCTCACGGCGGTGATACTGACAATACTCTTAATCGCAAGCCACATGGATATTGGCATATTAAGCGCTGGTGTAATAATGAAGGTTAAGCAGGGCAGTCCAGTTACATGGGCATTCTCATGGCTGAGCCAGCTGGTTTCAGGAGTCTTTTATCCACTCAAACTATTGCCATGGTATCTTGAGTGGGTTGGAAGAGCTTTCCCACTAACATACTCCCTAGACGGAATAAGATTGTGCCTGCAATCGGGAAAAGATTTGACGCATCCAACGATAATCTCCAACATTATAAGCCTAATAATCTTCATATTCATCGCAACACCAATAGCCCTATACATCTTTAAAGTCGGCTATGACGCCGCTAGAAGAGACGGGTCCCTAGGACAATATTAAAGAAAAATTGCTCCTCCAAGTAATCACTAAGAGAGTAAAAATACTAAGTCTAAATTCTTATTATTTTGATTTCATTATTTTGTTAATGGGGAGAGAGGCTTCTAGGTTGGAAAGCCCTGAATATCTCCTCTGCCCATTCTGCAGTGCACCATATAGAGAGTTTATTCCACCTGGAACAGTTCAAGTTAAATGCCCCTATTGTGGATCAACAATCCTAGTTCCACCAAAATTTGGTGGTCCAGTCCAGCGATGCCCAAACCATTCGGAATCACTGGCCATAGGGCTCTGTAGCAAATGTTATGGAAGCTTCTGCGGTGACTGCTTATTCCTAATAACAAGTGTGAAGATGGTGGGGAAAAGTGTGATAATTGATAGACTTTTCCTTTGCGCTAAATGTAGGGATGGAGCCAAGGATGGGGAGAAAGGCACGCTCATAGCTAACACTATTTGGCTCCTCATATTTTCATCCCTAATCCTATATGCTTTCTCTTGGCAATATGGCGGATGGCTCCTCAATATAATACTAGTCCTTTTGCCACTATTCATCGCTCTAGCATATTGGAGACTCAAGGCTATTGATGAAAGGTATAAGATGGCTCCCTCCCTTCGCAAGTTTAGGGAAGTAAGTCTAAAATTAAATGATAAGATAGAGAGTTTAAAGGCTACTTTAACCGCCGAGGAACTCTACCATAAAATTATTGGGGGGAAATGGACACGTTTAGAGGTCGGTTACAAACCTTTTGTTGAAAAGCGTCTGGAGGAGTACATGAAATCTGGTCTTGACAGGAAAGAAGCTCTCTTAAAAATAATGAGTGAGGATGGGTTGGAAATAGCTCCTGGACTACACATTCCACTGAGATTAGATGATATCTTACATGAAATTGAAAGGGAATTCAAACTTGAACGCCGGAAACAAAAGTTTTTTGCCAAATCCTCTTAATAGCCCTATCTTAATTAAATGTTTTTAGAATTTAGTTTTGGTGTCGGTATGGAGTCTCTTATAAACTCATGCTTGGGTTTAACTCCTCTGGACTTGCTGATTTCAGGCAGGATAGTTGATGTTTATGGTGGAAGTATTTTTGATGGCTATGTTGGTGTTAGGGGCGGCTTAATAGTGTATGTTGGAGTTAAGCCTAAACCCTCTAGGGAGTCTTTAATTTTACCCTCAAGCTATGTTCTGCCAGCATACATTGATGGGCACATTCATATTGAGAGTTCGCTCATGACGCCCAGCTCCTTCGCTAGAGCCGTTATTCCGCATGGAACATGCTGTGTTGTGGCGGATCCACACGAGATTGCAAACGTTTTAGGCCTAGATGGAATAAAATTTATGATTGAGGACGCTAGGAGAACCCCGCTTAAATTCTACTTTATGATCCCCTCGTGTGTCCCATCAACAAATCTTGAGACGTCTGGAGCTGAGATAGGCTTAAGGGAGATAGAGGCGCTCAAGGGCTTTAAAAATATTCTAGGTTTAGGTGAGGTCATGAACTATAAGGGTGTGGTGATGGGTGACAAACAAATTCTAGATAAGATAGGGGCTTGCAGGGGGATGATTATTGACGGGCACGCTCCGGGCTTAAGGGATGAAGAATTATGCGCGTATATCTTAGCCGGGATAGGCTCAGATCACGAGGTAATAAGCCTAGAAGAGGCAAGGGAGAAAATAACTCTTGGAATGTGGATTATGATACGTGAGGGCTCAACAACTAAGGCCATTTCAAATCTCATTAGGGTTGTTTCTAGAGGTTGTCCTGAGAGGGCTATGCTCGTAACCGATGATAAGCATGCTGGCGACATAATCCGTGAGGGCCACATAGACCACTGCTTAAGGAGGGCTGTTGAGGAAGGACTAGACCCAATAGACGCCATTAGAATGGTCACTATTAAGCCGGCGGAATACTTTAGACTATCAAATTTAGGGGGTCTATCACCTGGAAAGGCAGCGGACATAGTTATCGTGGATGACTTAAGGAGTTTTAGGGCTAAGATTGTTCTAATAGATGGTAGGATTGTGGCTAAGGACGGAAAGTATCTGGGCGATGAGACTGGGAGACCGTCAAAGATCACCCTAGGATCAGTTAATTTTAAACCCTTACATCTAGAGGATCTGCGCATAAAACATCCGAGCATAAATGATGGCAGGGCAACTGTTAGGGTTATTGGCTTAATTAAAGATCAGATTATCACTGAAGAGATTCGGTGCGAGATGAGTGTTATTAATGGTGAGGTTAATCCCGATCCAGATAGGGACATACTTAAGATATGTGTTATTGAGAGACATAAGACATCGGGTAGGATTGGAAAGGGTTTCGTGAAGGGTTTCGGCCTCAAGAGTGGTGCGATAGCCTCAACAGTTGCCCACGACTCACATAACATTATTGCTGTGGGCGCCAGCGATCTAAGCATGTATAGGGCCATTATGAGGATTAAGGAGATAAATGGGGGATTCGTCATAGTTGATGGTGGAAGGGTTATTGGGGAGCTTCCTCTTCCAGTGGCCGGTTTAATGACCACATTAGATGCTGAGGATATAGCGAGAAGAATGGAGAGGCTTGAGGAGGAGACTTCTAGGCTCGGATGCAAAATTAGGAATCCCTTTATGGCTCTCTCGTTTCTCTCGCTGCCAGTCGTTCCAAAGCTTAAGATTACCGATTACGGGCTCATTGACGCTGAGAGACTTGAGATTGTCAGCCCATTTATTGATTGAAAAGGCATAAATCCATGTTTAAAGATCATATTTTTCGGGGTGGCGGTTTTGACGAGAGCCCTATATCTGGAGGATAGTTATCTTAGGGAGTGCGATGCAACCGTAGTTAAGGTTACTGATGGTAGGTACATAGTTCTAGATCAGACAATATTTTATCCCAAGGGTGGTGGACAGCCTTGGGATACTGGGAAGATAATACGTGGGAATGAAGTCTTTAATGTGGTTTATGTTGGGAAGTTCGGAGATGAGATATCTCATGAGGTTGATAGGGAGGGGTTGAGGGAGGGCGATAAAGTCCACTGCATCCTGAACTGGGAGAGACGTTACAAATTTATGCGCAGTCACACGGCTGCACATGTCTTTGCATCGTTAATATGTAATGAGACCGGCGCTCTAGTAACTGGTAACCAGATAGAGGAGGATAAGGTTAGATTCGACTTCAGTCTGGAGCGCATGGATAGGGATCTGGTAATGAAGTATATAGAGAAGGCCAACGAGCTCTTCAAGAAGGATATTCCAGTAATATGGTATGAACTTCCTAGGGAGGAAGCCCTAAAGATACCCGGCATAGTTAAGATGGCAGAGGCCTTCCCACCCGACATACCGAAGCTACGCATAGTTGAGATTGTGGGCGTTGATAAGCAGGCTGATGGTGGGACACACGTTAGGAATCTTAGGGAGGTTGGGCAGATAAGGCTCCTTAAGGTTGAGAGTAAGGGTAGGCTTAATAAGCGCGTCTACTTCGCGCTTGAGTAGTCGGTGCATATCTTGCGCCTCCACGTCCACAAGAGGGCGTTTAGGACCCTAGGGATCTCAGAGAGCTTTGTTAAGGGCTTGAGTGATAAGTCGATCTTGGCCGGCGTCGTCTTTAGGAGCGATGGGATAATTGACGGCTTCACCTTCTCGAGGGCCACTGTTGGCGGCATGGATGCAACCGAGAAGATTATTGAGATGTATAGGGCTTTAAAGAGGGATGATATAAATGTTCTGATGCTTAATGGCTGCGTGATAAGCTGGTATAATGTGATTGATTTAGAGATGGTTCATAAGGAGACGTCGATCCCACTTATATGCGCAACATATGAGGAGTCCCCGGGCCTAGAAAAATACTTCAGGGAGCTGTTTCCAAGCGACTATGAGAGGCGCATCGAGGTCTACCGAAGAAATGGTCCTAGAACGCCCGTGAAACTCCATACTGGACATGAGATTTACATAAGGTTTCTTGGGATGAGCCTAGATGAGGCGAAAGGCATATTGAATAAGCTTACGTTGCATGGCGCCATACCCGAGCCTCTTAGGGTAGCTAGGCTGCTGGCTAGGGGAATAATGAGAATGCTATGCTAGGCATTTGCCAGTCGATACCTCCCTATCCTTCCGAATACCCTCTCCTCCCTCAAACCACCATCTCTAGATGTGTGGTGGGCTTCTACCCGCTCTCTTTAGGGCAAAGCAGATTATCCTCATAATGAACTCCTCAAATGATATTCCGGCGGCTCTTAAGGATCTCGCGAAGCCCGCCTCCGGCGATATATCAGGGTTTGGGTTAACCTCTAGGACATATGGTTTCTTGGTATTTTTGTCTAGGCGTATGTCGACTCGGGCGTAGTCTCTACATTGTAGCGCCCTATAGGCTTTTAGGGCCGTCTCTTCAATGGCGCCTTTTAGCTCCGGACTGACCTCTGCTGGGCATATGGGTCTGGTCTTAGCGTATTCCTCGCTCTCCTTAAGCCATTTCGCTGCATAATCCACTATCTTAGGCTCCTCATCGAAGTCGAAGATTATTTCTGATATTGGTAGGACCGTTGGCTCCTCATTTCCTAGGATTGATACGTTAAATTCTCTCCCATCAACATACTCCTCTACCAGTGCCGGCTGCTCATAAACCCTATTAATATATTTCACTTGCCTCTCCAGCTCCCCTAGACTCCTAACAAAGCTATCTCTCGTTATTCCTATGCTTGCATCCTCCCTTAGGGGCTTAACTATGAGCGGAAACCTTAGTTCGCACTTTACCCGCTCAGCCCATCCATCAATTACTTGATAGTTTGGTGTTGGCACACCATGGGCTCTCAAAATAGCCTTTGCCAAACCTTTATTCTGGCACAATCCTAGCGCTAGAGGGCCCGAGCCAGTATATGGTATCCTAAGGACCTCCAGTATGGCAGGTATATGCATCTCAAGGCTACTATCACCCATAAAGCCCTCACAGAGATTAATTACAACATCCGGCCTATACCCCCTTAAAACCTTGATGGCCTCCTCAATATCATCCTTTAGTGGAATCTCACAGTATCGGATTCCAAGTTTTTCTAGGGTCTCTTGGACCGCGCGGACTTGATCTAAGACCTCCACCTCTGCCAGGTAGTTTATGCTCTCGCCTCTAGATGGCCTTCTGGGATAGTTGTAGAGGATTCCAACTTTGATTGTCAATGACATCCCACGCCTCAATGCCTCTAAAAATAATAACAGGATATATTTCTCTATATCCTTGAGGGAGATGTTTATTAGGATGGTTCAAGTAATACCTCATTCTAACCATGGTGGCGAAGGCTCTGGTAAGTATTGCTTCAACAACTAAGGCTGCACTTAAGGGAAACATTAGGGTACTTGCCATTAGGGACCTTGCTCTAACGGTTATTGCCGGATTGAGCGGTGGACTTGATATACTTTTTGTTAAGGAGGTTTTGGGGGCTGATGCAATAGTCCTAAGTATGCTTGCATCAATATGGTCGGCTGTCTTCTTAGCCTTCATACTGATAGGTGGATGGATATCAGACCAGTATAGCCGGAAGAAGATGCTTATAGCCGGTATGATCCTAACATTACCAAACCCATTGATCTTCGCATTTGCCCCAGACTGGCGTATAATTGTTGTAGCCCATTTCCTCGGGGCCATTAGCACGGCGCTTATTGCACCAGCCCATGTTGCGCTTCTATTCTCCCATTCTGAGCAAAGGACCCGGAGTAGAACAATAGCGCTAATGAACACGATTAATAGTATAGCGAACATTATTGTTCCACCAATCGGCGCGCTGCTAATACAGAACCTCGGCGGCGGAAACCTAAACTGGATCAGAAACATCTTCCTAGCGCAGTTTTTCCTCACTATAGGAGTTCTAGTTTACACGTGGAGAAGACTTGAGGATAAGACTCCGATGGGTAGGAGAGAGCCGAAAAGTCTAACATGCGCCATTAAGGAGATATTCGGTCAGATGGGCAGAATCTATAGGATATCTAAGGAAAGGGGCGCTACACCATGGCTATTCTTGGCATTAACAGGTCCATGGGCTTGGGAGGCCGTTGCACCATTCTGGATAGTCTATGCTGCCGAGGTCTGCGGCTCACCAATAATTATTCTAGGTCTTCTGCCCTCATTCTACAGTTTAACTGCCGCCCTAATAATGCTTCCATTAGCCGAGATATCTGACAGAAGGGGTAGGAAGAGGGTGATACTCATCGCTAGGCCATTCCTATATCTGTGCATAATCCTACTCCTTATCGGTGGAACATTCAATAGATGGATAATCGCACCATTTATTCCGCTAATTGCATGGATATTTAGGGCTGTAGGGGATGCATCCGGCCCTTCATGGACCGCCGCATCTACAGAGGTTATTCCTGAGGAGTTCCAGAGCGAGTGGGAGGCGACGAGAGACTTTCTATGGAGGAGCATGGCTATACCCGCCGTAATTGTTGGCGGATTACTTTGGGATATTGACCCAAGATTGCCGTTCATTATGGCTCTGCTCGTTGATGGGTTGATTAGACTTCCAATTCTAATATATAAGATACCGGAGACCTTGATTACCCACGAGCATCATCATCCGACCGGACCACATATAATTTTATACGGCCTGCCGGGCTCGGGTAAAACATCAATTGCACGCCTAGTTCAAAGGGAACTCTCCCTTGAGGTTGTTGATGAGAGAACCCTCGGTGTTGAAGAGGAGCATAAAGGAACTCCGATTCCCATACCCTTTATAGGAAATAATAATGGTGAGAGGAAGATTGAGGAGAGATTGAATGCGATCCTATCAAAGAGGGATAGGGCTGTAATAATTGAGGGTGAACCAGCCATATTCGCGGCTAAGGATGAGGATAGAGGCCTAATTATTATGCTCGTTGCATCGAGAGATGAGAGGATTAGAAGGGAGATCAAGAAGTATGGGGGACCAGACTTCGTGGTCTTCAAGAGGGTTGAGGAGGAGGATCGGAAAATCGCCAAGCTAACACGCCAACTCTTCGGCGCCGACATCTCTAAGCTCCCACCATTCGATATAGCCATAAATACTGAGAGAATCCCGCCGGAGAAAATCGTGAAGATAATTGCTCTATTACGTGAGGGGGAGAAGAAGCGAGAAGAGAGCAATCCCAGCGGCTAGGATAAGCGATAAAGATTTATGTTGGGTTGATCATTAGGGGGCTTTGGATTTCACGCTTAGACAATCTAGGGGTCGCGAGGGATTAGATGTGAAGTATCTTTTTAGGCAACTAGGATCCCATTACGCCTCAGCCAGTATTGAAGAATTGAAATGTAAGAAGCGGTATTGATATGGTCTTTTATATTGTATATAGGGCATCAAGGGAGTGTAAAAATAGGGGCGCATTATCCAAGCGCCTCAGGAGCCTAGGCTGTAAGCGCGTATGCAGCTCCTTCTGGGAGGTGAATGAACGAAGGATCAACGATGTCCTTAAGGTTGTGGGTGATAACCAGCCGATACTTCTTAAGAGAACCCGAGACATCAGGAAGCCAGCCTACGACGATGAAGGAAACATAATTGACTTCGGCAGCCTAGTTGTTGTCGCCTACAATTCTGAGAGAGATGAGAGCGGTAGGGTTAGGAGTCTACTGGCGAGAACACCATATATAAGGCTGTGCCGCTCAGTATATGCCTTCTGCCAGAACAGCCATCAATATGATAAGAGAGGCGAAATATTCGATATGAGCCATCTCCTTACACTTATGAGGGAGAGCGATAAGGACATGAAAGTCCTCTCTAGAATAGTGATTGTAAACAGCGCCGAAACTAAGGACATGCTACTTGAGAGTGTGAAAATGAGAATATTGAAGAGGGTGGAGAAGATACTCAGCGGCTATAGAAACCTTACATACGCCATTTCAGAGGATAAGATGGAGATAAGGAATGTAATTGAGGAGGAGAGGAGACTCCGCAGCGAGTTCATAGCCCTAAGGAGAATGGCCATCTTCTACGAGAGGTGGCTTAAACTCGATTTAGCCAAGGACTTAATGAGGGTTTACTCGGCCATAAGGAAACTCCACTTAATAAAGGTGAATGCAATCTAGAATACACCCATTAGAGTAGGCTTAGCAAAAATATTGAAAAATTAAAAAAATGTTTTAGGGTTCTAACTGGGTTTTTCTGGAAGAATGAGGTGGGGCTCTACCACTCTTCCTCCTCTTCCCACTCTTCTTCCTCTTCCTCCCACTCCTCTTCCTCGCCCCAGTCCTCCCACTCTTCCTCTTCTTCCTCTTCCTCCTCCTTTGGCGGAGTCTTCCTTCTTGACATAGGTTTTTCACCTACCAAAATGATAGGCGCGCGAGAATCAAATAAATCTTTGCCAAAGAACTCGAAGAAACATATGGGGCAAATCTGAAAAAACAAGCAATTTAAATCCTTCTCTGAACAAATAAAGAGTTTTTTAATATTTTTTTAACTAATTGCGTCTTAAAGCTCCTCTTTAAAGAGTGAGAGTCTTAAAGGGCGGGTAAAAACCATTCTACTATGACATTTAAATCTACTTTAGGACTTTCCCCGTCTCCATGTACCATAGGTATAGGTCTAGCTCCCCTAAAGTTAGCCCAGCTTTGCTGGCTATTTCCTCAAGCAGCCTCTCAATTTCCATGTATCGGCGCCTCGTTAGGGTTCTCGGCCTACTAATCAGCCCATATCTAAGCAGAATATTGATTATGTGGAAGTCTATTATTGCGACGTCCATAAAGCCAATATTTCTGAGGAAGTGGCTGGCCTCCTTATAGCCGATTCCCCTAACATTCTCAACGAGCCATTCCCTCATAGACTTCCCGCCTCCGGAAGATTTCAGCATATTATATAGGGGATTAATGATTTTTCTAGCCTCAACGATATATCTGGCTCTAGCCTCCGGATAGCGGTGTCCTAGAACTCTGAGCTTCTCAGCCAGCTCGCGCTCCGTGAGGTTTAGAAAGCCATCATTTATCTCCAGCTGAATTCTCATGCTCCTCTCAGCGCTGAAGTTTGCGGTCAATATGCAGAAGCAGAGTTCCTTGAAGATTTCAGCGGCTGACTTACTCCTATTCGCCATGAACTCCCTAATTCTGGCATCGACTAGGCTTCTAACCGCACTATTCTTTAGGCTCTCCACCGCCTCTAATAGGCTGGCTAGGCCACCACACATTTTTAGCCGCCCCAGCCCTGTTTAGGACCCCACTCTTTTTAGCATCCCTCCCTCAGCTTAGCTTCAATCTCTTTAGCTACATCAGTGCTCTCGCCATCTAGCGGGTTAATCTTTATGTCTAGGGGTGAACCTACGCCAACACCTATCTCTGACGCCCGCCTTATCTGATCTAAATCAAATATTCTCCCGCCCTGCACCTCCCTAGTCGTCCCATAAATTCTTAAGATTGCCACGCCCACAGCGTCCACGGCAACCCTATCCCTACCAGCGACCAGAAGGCTTGGCTCAATAACCCTTCCCTTCTCCGGCCCACCTGTGGCAAAGGCTCTCATGGCGTCCATAACGACTAGGTCAACATTATAAAACTTGTTTATCTCGGCTATCATAAGCCTTTGATAGGGGGATGTATGGAGCTCAGCCATATAATCATAGTTTTCTCCGGGAACCTGCCTAGCCACTAAGCCAACAGAATTCTTAAGGGACATTGTGAAGTGCCCACCGAACCTATGGGTCTTTAGGCAGCATGTCTGAACAACCCTATCAGCCTCTAGGAATATTCTTGCGATATAAAAGCCCCTAAGCCAATGGGTTCCCTGCGGTTTAATCTTAACCCAATCGTCCCTCCCAGCCTCATCTAAGACTAAAACTTTAAACCCCATCTTCTCAGCCAGATCGAAGACCCCTAGGTGTCTTAGGACATCTCTTGTTCTACCCATTCCGCTTCGCTCAGCAAGTATTATTTCATCCGCACCAGCATCTCTAAGCCACTCAACTATCACTTTTAGCGTGTCAATATGTGTTGAGGCTGGGAAGGGGTCAGCACTATTAAAGTTAGCCTTTAAAGCAACCCTCCTACCCCTATAATAGCTCCTATCAAACTGGTCCAGAAGCCTACTCAAACCATACACCCTATCAGCGGTTTTAATTATGAAGACCTCAGAGCCACCACGCTCATGAATGGTGCCGCCATCCACTTTACTCCCACCCCTAAAGAGAACCGCGGCGCTCCCTATAGAGCCACCTAACGCCCCAAGTAAGAGCGCTGGGACGGACTTAAGTCTTGAAAGAGGCATTCTCTCAGAAGCCACCAAGGAGAGGTATTAAGTTTGACCGCCCAGCACCTTAAATGTTACTATGGCGCCCTCCTCAGTCTCCTCTATACTCGATATTACAGTGCTAAGTCCCATATCCTCTAGAATAACCCTATAATCCTCAATGTAATCGTAGAAGCCGCATGTGTAGCAGAAACTCCCCCTAAACTCTATCTTAAACTCCTCCATGGAGATTGAGACTAAATTTGCCTCGGCCTCTGGAGACCTATATTTATTATATTCGAGTATGGCGCCCTCAAGGGTCTCCCTTAAGTCCATCGGCACCCCAACATAATGATCTAGAGTGTTACAATGAACATTAGCCGCTCAATAAGTTCCTTATACCTATTTCTTATAGTTACCTCCGTCACTTTGGCTATCTCCGCAATCTCCCTCTGGGTTCTCTTCTCGCCGATCAAGACCGATGCAACATAGCTTGCGGCGGCAGCTATACCGGTCGGCCCCCTCCCAGATGTTAGCTTAAGCTCAGATGCAACGGAGAGTATCTTGTTGGCTATCTCCTCAACCCTCCCCTGCATTGTAAGCTGGTTTGAGAATTTAGATATGTAATGGCTTGCTTTTAGGGGTGGTACGGATATGTCTAGCTCCTTAACTAGGAACCGATAGCTTCTTCCAACCTCTCTTTTACTTATATTAGCCGCGTCAGCTATCTCATCTATGGTTCTTGGTAGGCCGCACTGCCTACATGCTATATAAACTGCCGCCGCGCTTATCCCCTGAATCGACCTTCCACGTATAAGATGCTCCTTAACGGCCTTCCTATAAATAACTGAACTCGTCTCAAAAACACTCTTTGGTAGGGAAAGATTATTTACGATCTTCGTTATCTCTGAGAGGGCGAATGCAAGATTCCTCTCTATGGCATCTGAAACCCTTATCCTCCTCTGCCACTTCCTAAGCCTATACATCTGCGCTCTTTGGCCGGCATCGAATCTCTTGCCTAAGGCATCCCTATCATGCCAGTCAATCACGGTGGATAAACCCTTATCATGTATCGTGAATGTGACTGGCGCGCCGACCCTAGCCCTCTTATCCCTCTGCTCATTATCAAATGCCCTCCACTCAGGTCCCTGATCAGCTATCTTCATGTCAACCACGTAGCCGCATTCCATGCAGACTACTTCGGCGGACTCATAATCGCGCATCAATTTTATGCTGCCGCATTCTGGGCAGCGCTGGATATCCCTCAATATTGGTGGGAGGGAGCTACTTTCATCCTCTTCGCTCATATCTATCCTTCCCCTTTAGCTGTTTTGGTTTGGGCAGAACATATAGTGGGCTATTAACAATCTTGTTGGGGTCAATATCTCCAACAACCTCAACCTCCATGTAAGGGGACTTCACGGGCCCAAAAATGTCCAGAACAACACCTATCGGCCTCTTTTTAATATCGAAAACAGTTGAGCCAATCTTTGGGAGAAAATCGATTTTCGCTATAATTCTATTCCCCGGGCCCACATGGAGAGCTTGCCCAATCTTCTTCAAGATGGTACCCCGCTAGAAAGGAATGGATAAAAAATTCAACTCATCCGGATTATTTAAATGTTTCTTAGGAGTAATCTATGTGCGGCTCTTCACCAGCTCAGCCGCAACCTTCCTCAGGATCCGCCCCTTACTCCTCCCATTCCTCTTCACGATTATAAAGCCCGATTTAGCCCAGGGAAGCCTAGGATGGGATGCATCCGGAAAAACCTCATATTTTAGGCCTAGATTTTTTAGGGCGCCCTCAATAACGCCTATATTCGGCGATGGGATGCATAGTTTTTTCGGTAGGCGCCTCCCCTCCCTTCTGGTCTTAAGTGAGTCGAAGTAGACTGGCCAGAGGGTGACTCCATCCCTCTTCCGCACTCCCAAGCACCCTACAAAATTTATTTCATGTGGCTTAGTGCCTATCGAAGAATTTTACTCTTTCTTGCTAATTAGTATGGCGTTTAAAACTCCCGACTGTCCGGGTCTGGAGGTTACCTTCGCCGTTCCTAGTGGTGTTTCTATTAGGCAGCCCCTTGTTATTACACCTCTCCTATCATAATCTACATTAGCTGGGTTCTTTATGACCCTAATTATCTCAACCCTCTTCGTC
Organism: Candidatus Bathyarchaeota archaeon; assembly: GCA_018396975.1. Classification (GTDB taxonomy): domain Archaea; phylum Thermoproteota; class Bathyarchaeia; order Bathyarchaeales; family DTEX01; genus DTEX01. The sequence continues at coordinate 28,084 of JAGTQA010000015.1, forward strand.
TCACCAGTCTCCGGATCTGATACGTTCGCCCATTTAGCGCTCACAAGCCTAACTTTTATGTTTCCTCCCCTCCTGCGGCTCACCCTCGTCTTATGCTCGCCTAGCACGGTTTCTGTTGGGAATGATCCCATCTCATACTTTCGCTTACCTCTATAGGGATTCCTCTTGCCGCCAGTTGGCTTCCTCTTATGTAGGTCACCGTGCCAAACAGACATTTACTTCCCCTTCATCTCTTGAGATTTTAAGTGGCTTCTCCGGCCAATATAAATTTAACGGTAGAGCGCTGCCTCATCAGCCGAGGATGCCTCCCTAATAAATGCGTCCAAATAAGCCCTTAAGTCATCCATATCTATTGGGGGTTTAGGTATCTCCTCCTCACCTAGATTGAGCAAAAATCTATCAAGCTCATGCGGCCTGACACCTTCTAGGGCGGATTTTGCGCATAGGGCTGCGCCTAGGCCTGTGGCCTCCGGAAAGGTCGCTCTTAAGATCCTATTCTTTGGGAGTAGGGCTGAGAGGGTGGCTAGGTATATGTTGTTTCTTGCGAAGCCTCCCTGAACAATTATGTCAACCTCCCTCCCATCTGTTATTAATTTTATTGCCACATAGGATTCTATTGCCAGATAGATGTTTAGTAGGTGATATGCCTCCCTAGCGCTCCTATTGAATGCCCCACCAATTAACCTCGCCCTAGACTTCTGGAATTGTCCGGAGCCGGGAACTAGGCCGGGCATTATGAAATCTTCCCTACGCTCCAGAATATCCTTCAAAATCCCCATGTCTAGGGCTATGTTTTCTAGGTCGGCTTGGAATCTGCTTCTTATGAGAGCCGTATAATAATCGTATTCGAAGCCTCCCTTAAATCTTGAGGATCTGACAGGCCTACGATATGCATCGATATAATATAGGACATCCCTATGTAGGTCTTCGCCCCTCGGTTTGAATTCGCCGCCTGGATACATGAAGACGCACCATGTTCCAGTTGAGGCCAGTAGGAAATCTCCCCCACGAGCCATGTATGATAGTAAGCATGCGTTTGAGTCATGTATTCCTGGAGTAACGAGGATATTTGAGCCGTTAAGTTTATACTCGCCCAGCTGGCTCCAGACATCAGATATTTCTGGCGATCTAGAGGGGACATTTAATCCCTCAGCCACACTGCTCCATCCACCCCTCCTTATATCGTATAAATATGTGTGGCAGCCTATGCTTGTGATCTCGCTGGCCCTATATCCCGTAAGCGCGTATATGAGGTATTGTGGTAGGAATAATATCTCATCTATCTCCCTAAATATTTCCGGATATCTCTCCCTTATCCAGAAGAGTTGTATCCCAGCATTCAGAAGCTGCCCGTAAGGCGGTGTTCCAGTCGACATATATAGTTCGATTGGGCTCCCGAACTCGCTATAGAATTTGTCCCTAATATGCCCCTCAATCTCATGGTTATAGGATATTATTGGAAGCCTTAGGATTCCGCCCTTTAGGTTAGCTATTGTCGCGCCGAATGTTGTTATTGCCAGCGCCCTTATCCGCCACCTCCTAGCAGCCTCTGTCAGCTTGGCTTTCATCCATGAAACCATTGAGTCAGCGTCATCGCATAGTAAATTGCCAACCCTTACCTCATCTATCCTCCTAGACTCCCCATATATTGGCTTCAGATCCTCCTCAGAGAAGACCAGAATTTTCTTATTGGACTTCCCTATGTCAAATACAACTATTGTCTCGCCGTCCATAAATTCTCCCACCTAGGGAAATCCCAAAAAATAGAAATTCTATTCTTGGTTTTGTATATTTGCTAAATCCTCCTCACCGAGCTTTGCTGGCAGGGTCTCCTCACCCCGCCGCTCAAATATCTTCTTTAGCTGGCGCTTCATAACCTGTATGTTGCGGCTTAGGCCAAAGTAATCTGCGAAGTAATCTGTTGTCTTCAGGATCATGTCCCTGCCGCTCTTCTCCCGCGTAACCAGCCCCATCTCAACTAGCTCCTTTATGTGGCTGTATGCGTGTCTCCCCCTAGCCTCCACAACCTGCTTTTGGGTTATCGGCTGCTTATAGGCTATATATGATAATGTTCTTAGGGGGCCATCCGTTAGGAGTGGTCTAATAGCCAGTCTCCTAACCCTATCCACATACTCCGTCTTGAGCTGTAGAACGAACCTTCCATCCTCAAGCTCAATTATCTCTAGGGCCGTGTTTCTCCGCGCATACTCCTTCATCAATACCCTCGCAAGCTTCTGAACCCTCCTCTCAGACCTAGAACCCAAAATCTTACATAGGGTCTTCAGGTCTAGCGGCCGCCCGGCAACATAGAGCGCTGCCTCAAGCAACCTAAGCTTTGCATCGGCATCGTTCCTAGCCGCCCTTCTCTTCTCCTCCCTCTTTTCTCTATCGGTCTGGTTCTCTACGCTAGCCGCTAATGTCAGCCCCAGACACCTCCCCATTCAGGGTTACATATATCTCGCCGAACTCCTCATGTTGCCATAGGGTTATCTTACCCCTTTGCGCCATGAAGAGGAGGATTACGAAGACCCTCACCATTTCAATCCTCCCCAATCCCTCAACGAGCTTCGAGAAGGTTATTATATCGCCTCTATCGACCAGCAGCCTCATTTTTCTGGTTAACCGCTCAATCTCATCCTCAATCTCCATCAGATATGCACTTATGGTTGGAACTATCTCTGGTGGTGGGAGTATGGGCTTTTGGGGCGCCTTAAGTGTTAGGAGACTCTCGCTCCTCAAGGCCTCATCCAAGGCCTCTATGAGACTCTCTATAGTTGTTGTTGTCAGCTCGTAGCGTAAGGGTAAAATTAATGGGGGCGGCACAAAATCCACGCTGGGCTTAGGCTGGGCTGTTGGCGGCTCCTCAAGCTTTAGGAGGAGGTTTGACTTTAGGAGATATATGGATGCTGAGGAGTCTAGGGCTACGCCGGATGCCCTAAAATCTATGTTAGCCCTCCGCTCCATCTCCTCAAGAAATGAGAGGAGCAGGAAGGCTATCTTTACGCTCCAAGGATTGATCCTCTGCAGCTTATGCACGTTGAATAGTATGTCCCATGGTGGTTGGAGATAGAAGGGCTTATTGTCGGCATTCATGCCCCCACCCCCTTAAATGTTGTTGAGATTACATGCGATACTCCATTCTGTCCATAAACCCCATAGATTCTATCAGCCTTACTAATCATCTCAGGCTTTAAGGTTATGACTATGAATTGGAGCTGGGATTTGGCAGCCTCCTCAGCCAATAGCTCGCCAAGCCTCTCAACATGGAATGCGTCTAGATGAGCGTCTATCTCATCGAAGAGATAGAAGGATGCTGGCGAGAATTCTTGGAGCGCGAACAAGAATGCAACGGCTGACACTGATCTTTCACCACTACTCGCCCCGCTCACCAGTATTGGGGGTTTTCCGGGGAACTGAACTATCATGTCTATTCCCCCAGCGAATGGATTCTCTGGATTCTCGAGCTTTAGGGATGCGCTGCCCCCACCTGTCAGCCTAGAGAAGTATCCGTTTATTCTCTCATTTATTTTGTTGAAAGCATCCATGAAGACTTCACGCTTCTTCCGCTCAATCTCATCTATAAACCTTAGGATTGCCATCTTCTCCTCCTCAAGCTCATTAAGCCTTGTCGAGAGTTCCTTATACCTTGAGACTTGCTCCGCATACTGTGTCTCGGCCAGCTGATTAACTGCGCCTATACGGTTGAGCTCATCCATCATGAGTCTTAAGCGCGAGTCTATGTCTAGGCGGGCAATGATCTCATGTGGCAAATCGATCGGCTCATCGTAGCCTAGTGCCTTAAGTCTCTCCCTATATTGGCCCACCCTAAGGTTTAATGTCTGGAGTTTAAGTCTCAGCTCATTGAGCGCCCTTACCCCATCCTCATAATCCCTATCCAGCCTTAGGATCTCATTCTCTAAGGTATCTAACTCTGAAGTAAACTTCTTCACCTCCTCCTTAGCGCCCTCGAGGTCCCTAGATATCTCCATCCTCATCCTCTCTAGCTCCTCGATTCTCCTCTCAACCTCCTCCCTCTCCCTAGTGGCGCTCGCAACATTATCCTCTAGGGATGATATCTGCCCAGAAATGTCCTCTATTTGGGCTGCTATATTCTTTAGGCTCACCTTTAACGCGTTCTCTATTTTCGATCTTAGGGCCGATATTTCGGACTCAACACCATTATACTTCTGCTTGAGGAGTATTATCTCGCGTGCAATAGTCTCGCGCTTAGAGTCCTTATCGTGCAGATTTAATAGGCTTATCTCCTCCCTTAGGCGCTTAAGCTCCTCACTTAATGCCCTCTCTCTTTCGCCTATCTCCCTAAGTCTCTCTTCATAGGATGCCAGCTGAGCCCTATCACCTTCTATTCGACCCATTAAATCGGCTATTGTCTTCTCAGCCTGCTCAATACTCAACTCAGCTTGGGATATGCTCCTCTTAACCCTCTCAACCTCACCCTCAACCTTACCTATAGACTCAGATAACCCAGCTATGTCGCTTTGTATCTTCGCTATTTCACCCTCTATCTCAGCAATGAGACCCTCCCTATTCTCCAGATAACCCCTTAATGTCCTGACAGCCTTATCCAGATTCTTCAGGGCCTCATCGCTTGGAATAAAGGATGATAGGTCTATTGGGGTCCTGTAGAATCCGCTCTCAACCCCTCCGCCAGCCTCATAGAGATCGCCGCTTAACGTAACTACGCGGAGCCCCTCCTTAGAGGCCCTTAACGCAGCCTCCTCATTTAGGGCTAGTAGGGTGTCTCCAAGAACAAAGTTTACAGCGGCCTCATAGCGCCCATCACACTTAACGAATGACGATATAGGCTCCCCCAAACCATCAATGTTCAGGGGTTTGGCGAAAACACCGCTGCTATTTGGCGATAACCCCTTTAAAGGAATTATCTTCACCCTACCAAGCTTCATTCTCCTTAAGGTCTCTATGCACGTGAATGCGACATCTAAGTCCTCAACAACTAGGGAGTCAAGCCATCCGGATGCGGCGGCCTCAACAGCCTTCTCATAGCCGCTCTTAATCTTTATCAGGTTCTTGAGTCTTCCGTGAATGCCGCCTATAACCCCTAGAGCGCTGAGCTCCTCAAGGTTTCTTAGGGCCATCTCCTCAGACTTAATCTTCTTCACCAGATCCTTCTGGGCCTCGAACTCTATGAGTGCGCTCCTAGCTGCCTCAGCGATCCTCTCAGCCTCCTTAATCTCCTTCTCTAGAATAGCCCTCCGCCTAGCCCTCTTCTCCAAAGTCGCCTGCAACCCCTTCATCTGCTCCATCTGGCCGCTTAATATCTCCTGTAGTCTAAGCAGCGACTCCTGCAGTTTCTCCCTGGAGGACTTAAGATCTTCCATCTTGGCTTTTACATCCTCGAGCCTTTGTGTGAGCACGGTTATCCTCGATTGGAGCCTTTCACGCTCACCCTCAATCGAAACCCTCTCCTTACGCAGTTGATTCAGCTGCTCCTCAATCTCATCAGCTCTCCTCGCCCTCTCCTCAAAGGCTGATCTTACCCTCGCAATATCGTCAGATATGGAGTTGTAGAGGGATTGTTTCTCATCTATCTCCCTACCGAGCTGCTCTAATGTGGCCGTTAGCTGAGCAATCCTCTCCTCAACCCTTCTAATCTCGCCCACAATATCCTCAGATTGCTTTTGAAGTCTCTCCCTTAGGTTCTTAAGCCTCTCAATACTTGCCCTACCATCACTTATCCTCGAAGTGATCTCACTTAGCCTAGATCTTAGGCTTCCAATACTCACTTGAATCTCAACTATGCTGCTCCGTTTCTTCTCAGTCTCCTCGAAGCCTATTTTCCGAAGCTCATTCTCCAGCTCGCGGCGCCTTAACCTAAGGTTCTCCCTAAGCTCACCCAACTCCCTATTCTTCTCCTCAAGCCCCACAATCTTGCGCGATATCTCCTCTATCTCGGCCTCTAGGGCTCTTATCTCCCCAGATATCTTTATTGACTCCAGATAGGCTATCTCCTTCCTAAGGAGGTTATAGCGTAGGAGATTGTTCCGCTCCCTCTCTAAATCCTCAAGCCTCCTCTGAACCTCACCTATCTGTCCTAGGGCCGTCTTTATCGCTACATCCGCCTCCCTAAGCTTAGCCTCCGCCTCAGATTTCTCAGCATCATACTGGGCTATTCCAAGCATGTCCTCAATGATCTTCCTACGCTCCTGTGTAGATACCTCAGCCATGCGCGTTAGAGTACCCTGTAGAACAATATTATGTCCATATGGGCTTATCCCGGCGACTGAGAGAACCTCAAGTAGGTGGTTTCTTGGAACTCTTCTACCATTTATCCTATATATGCTCTCGCCATTACGGTCTATTTCACGCGATATTGTAACAGTTGCAGTCTCAACGGGTATGCGCCCATCAGAATTATCAAATTGTATTATAACCTTCGCCTCGCTCTTCCTTATATTTGATCCCCCACCGCCATTAAATATGAGGTTGGAGAAGCTCTCGGCTCTAAGCCTCTTGGCGCTCAGCTCACCCAGACAGAAGAGGATGGCATCTATAATGTTGGTTTTGCCGCTGCCATTAGGCCCGGTTATAACTGTGAAGCCCCTATCAAATGATAGCGTGGTCTTTAAGCCAAACGTCTTGAAACCATTTATCTCTATACGCTTAATGTATGGCATCCCAGCGCTCCCTCAGCTACTCCACTACCCTAGCCGATACAGCCAAATTCCCTTAAATCCTTAAGCTTGATACTGGTGATGTAACTTGGACTAAGTAACCTATCTTCCCTTAGCCTCCCGGAATACTTCAGCCATCTTTCTAACGAAGCTCTTTATACCCTCATCCCCACCATAAACTAACACATACCCATCCTCTTCAACCCTACATTTTAGGCCGCATTCGCCCACAATCTTCTTAATCACCTCAAGTGGGACATCATCTGTCACCTGAACCCTAATCCACCTCTCCTCCCTAGGAAGCCCGGGACGGAACCTTACTTGTGGCTCCACCACAGCCTCCTCAAACTCAACCTCACATATCCTCCTTAAAATCTCGTTCACATACTTCTCCCCAAACCTCTCCTTGGCAGCCGAGAGAACATAAGCCTCAACGCTACTCAAATATTCTTCTAGGCGCGAGATATTCTCCGGACGGGATCTGTCAGCCTTAACAATCTCGATCATTGTCTTCGCCGAGCGCAAATCATTAATTACGCTGGGCGGCACATCCCAACCACTCCTACGGAGATCCGTGATTACATCTGCCAGAATCCTCCAGCGCCTCTCCCAATCCATCATATTATACCTCACGAAGCAGATAACGCCAATACAACAATAAACTTATCGGCTGAAAAATCAACATATTCCTAGGATAAGATGCTGATGAGATGAGCAGGAGCGAGATAGAATCCAATAACATAACCATTCTATCATCCCCGCACAATTAAGGATGCCGCCCATGCATAAATATCCATTTCTAATATGCTAATCTACACATTACACATAAGTGTGTAGAGGGAGGAGAGGCTACTCCGAAAGATAGGGAGGTATCTATTTAGGGGAGAACCTAAAGCAGATAACTCCCCTCTACACTATCCCTCTCCCCCTTCTTCCTTGCCACATCAAGCAGCGCCCTATAGTACTCACCGCTCTCGATCTTCTGGCATATATATGAAAGGGTCTCATGAACACTCCTAAAATACTCTTTATCCTCCTCGTTAATCTCCCTCTTCTCAATTAACATAACCCTCATCTTAATTCCCAAACCAGCCTCCCTAATGGATTGGTAGAGCACCCTATGCCCAACCAGTGACAGCTGAGGATATATGTCCGTTGAGAGCCTAATCAGCTCATCGCCAACGCGCTTAAGCCTAGCAAAGTCCCATGAGAGCATGCAATCCTCGCTCTCGGTGAGAATCTCTCTCAACCTAACACTAATCCTGTCGAGTATTGGCAGAAACCTCTCCAAATCAAGCCCTCACCAAAAAATATTTCATTATGCCCTTATATAATTGAGGGTTCCTCTAAACAAAACAGTTTTATGCCCGGCAGAGCTGCTTTAATAGATTGAGGGGATACGCTCTTGTCCTATAGGCAGAGGGCAGTAACATGCCCAAAATGCGGCTTCCAATTCGACATACTATATGCTAGGACAATATCATGCCAAGGATGCAACAGAATACTGTCTTCATTAAGCTGCGAGTATGTAAAGTGCCCGAGATGCGAGTTTGAGTTCCCACTCTCAAGGAGCGCTGCGAAAGCAGCTAATGTCTTGAAGAGGTGGAGACCCAGCATTTAGCCCCCAATAAACTACTTGCGCCTAAATCTTATCTCAGCGCTTAGGGCCTTAAGCTTCTCCTCCAATCTCCTATTCCTCTCCTCAGCCTCTGCAAACATACCCTCCCATCTTTTACCCTTAATCTCGCTGGAGATCTTCTCGATCACTGACGGGATCCTCTCGATCGTAGATGATAAGGCCTCGGTGAAGTATTTGTCGTCTGAGACCACCTCTAGAGCCTCCTCTGGACAGTACTTTACACATTTAGGCTCGCCATCACATAGGTCGCAGGCTATGACGAGAGGCTTCTCCGGATGGAGCATTATTCCACCGTAGGGGCATGCTTGGATGCATAGGACGCAGCCATCACACTTCTCCTCATCTATAATGAGTATTCCGCCTCTCTCAGACTGCTTTATTGCATTCCTAGGGCAAGCCCTAACGCATGGAGCATTCTCGCAGAAGCGGCATGTAACCGTGAGATTAAAAATCGGATTTAAATGTATAACCCTTATCCTAGACTTTAGTGGGTTCGGCTCCCCCTCCTTCTCTAGGGCGCAGACAAACTCGCATAGGCTGCAACCTATACACTTGCTTGGGTTAACGGAGACAAAGCGTCTAGCGGTGAAACCAACCCTATCCATACTATGAACCCCGCACCTTTTATTCTTCAATTTAAAGCCCAAGATTTAAGCTTCTCGATAAACTAGGATTTTTAGTTAAGAATGAGCATTACATTAAAGAATCCCTTAAGCCACCTAATAATTTTAGGCATATTGGCATGAAATTATGGGGAAAGATGATGGCGCCTTGACGGAGGCAAAATCCGCTGGTAAGTTTAGGAGAAAGAGGCTGCCAGTATTCAATTCTTCTAGGTCCGCCCTCTGCACATGCCCGCCAAAATATAATATAAACCCCTATCTGGGCAGATGTTCCCACAACTGCCTATATTGCTATGCCATAAAATTCCCAAGCTTCACGGGCCCAATCATCCCACGCCTAAAACTCAAGGAGGAGATTTTGGAGATGGCTAGGGGAACTGGGATGCGCCTACCGGTCATGCTCAGCGATTCAACAGACCCGTATCAACCGCTCGAAAAGGAGTATGAGTTGACAAGGGCATGTCTAGAGACCCTATCCAAATATGAGTTTCCACTGCTAATCGTTACAAAGTCGGATCTGGTTGTAAGGGATATTGACATATTTAAGAAGACGCCAACCGTTGTCTCCATTACCATAACCACATGCCGCGATGATATCTCAGCGCTAATCGAGCCAAACGCTCCAAAGCCACATGCAAGATTCACGGCCCTAAAGAAGATTGCCGATGAGAATATACCAACCGTTATCAGAATAGACCCAATAATACCGACGGTTAACTCAGACCTCAGCGACCTCAAACAAATCGTCTCCAAAGCCTCCAAGATAGGTGTTAAACAGATAACGGCATCCACAATGAAGATGGTTAGGGGCCTACCAGAGGTAATGAGGAGCATAAACCCCCATCTCTATAGTAGACTGGCCAAAATCTACTCTGGCGGGGAATGGATTGGGGGCTATAAGTATCTAAATAGAGACTTGAGGCTAGGCATACTAAAGGCCCTAAGGTCAATAGTCCAAGAATACGGCCTAGAGTTTGCAACCTGCCGGGAGGGTTTCCAAGAACTAAACACTACAATATGTGATGGAACAGCCTATTGCCGAAGGACCCTAGACGGCCTCCTAAAATCGAGAAGCGCCAAATAAGGTCCCTCTTCAACTTTAATCCATGAAATCTTTGGCTCTTGGTATCTCGGCTGATAACCCCTTTCTAAGCCTTATGGAACGTATTATATGCGCCGCATGCTCCCCCGGAACCCTCTCCCAATGAGAGAAGTAGCTCTGCCAGAAGGCCCTTCCGGAGGATACGGCCCTCATCTCATCTGCTAGACCGAAGGATTCAGCAACCGGTATAAAACCGTTAATAACCGAGAATAAACCCTTATCAGATACAGATGAAATTCTACCGCGCCTCCTAACAATCAAATTTATTACGTCGCCGATCCGCTCGGTTGGTGCCGAAACCTGAATCCCATAGATTGGCTCAAGCAATACTGGTCTGGCCGTTAAAATCGAGCCTATTATCGCCCTCCTAACCGCCGGCATTATCTGAGCATACCCACCTTGAGATGGCTCCCCACATAAGCGGGCCTCAACAAGCTCAACCACCAAATCCCTCAGCGGTTCACCGCATAAGGGTCCGGATCTGCACGCCCATCTAAAACCATCTATGATGGCTTCAAGACATTCACCGGATAAAACGCTTTCCGTCAAATCCACTAGGACATTTCTATTCTCATCCGATAGGATTATTTTTCCGTAAATTTGGGCTGAGCCCCGCTCATCCAGCGGCCTAACCCTAACCGAAATCTTATTCAACCTATTCAGGCTACTCGCAGTGAAGACATCCCCAACATCACTAACACTCTCCCTATAGGAGATCATGGGCTTAGAGACGATAACCTCCAAGCCCGGCTCAATCTCCCCTATAGATTTAACCGCTATATCTAGGTGGAGCTCACCGATCCCGCTGAGGAGATACTCGCCGGTCTCCCTATTAATTGTAACCGTTAAGTTTGGATCCTCAATTAATAGGACATTTAGCGCGTTGAGAAGTCGCTGTAGGTCGCTTGGGCTCTTGGGCTCAATGGAGACCGCCACAACCGGCTCAGAAACATACTGAATCCTCTCGAAGGGGATCGCACCCTCCCTATAGGCTGGGTCGATAATAGTTTCACCAGCCCTTAGGGGTTCAAGGCCGGATAGGGCAACTATATTGCCGGAATCCATCCAGCCGACATGCTCCCTAACGGCACCCATATATACTGAGACTTGGCGGACAACACATTCTTTCCCAGCGCTAAGAAGATAGACCCTATCGCCATCCTCTATCTTTCCGGAGAAGATCCTACCCGTAGCGATTAATCCCTCTTTAGGGTCTACTTTAACGCTCGCCACACATATCGCGGTTGGCCCCCCAGGATCACATTCAAGCATAGCCCTTCCAACATCCGAGGATAGATCTCCTCTCCAAATCTTCGGGATTCTATACTTTTGCGCCTCAACTGGGCTAGGTATCTTCTCAATGATCAGTCTGAGAATTGCCTCATGTAATGGTATAATTTCTTGGAGATCCCGCCAGCTTCCACTCAAATACATATTAATTATGTCGCTAAATCTTACGCCTCTCTCAATAGCGGTCTTCAGGGTTAAGCCCCACTTATGTAGCGCCGAGCCTATGACTACATCCCCTCGGGATATGCTAACCTTCCACTTATCTCTGAACTCCGGCTCACCATAAAGGTCTATTAATCCATTAAACTCCTGAATTATATGCAATATTCTCTTCTGTATTTCCTCAGCTGGCAATCTAAGCTCCCTAATCAACCTATCAACCTTATTTATGAATAGAACCGGCTTAACCCGCTCACCTAAAGCCTGCCTCGTCACAACCTCAGTCTGCGCCATAACACCCTCAACAGCATCAACGAGAACTACTGCACCGTCAACAGCCCTTAAAGCCCTTGTGACCCTACCAGTAAAATCGACGTGGCCCGGTGTATCAACGAGATTTATCACGTATTCTCTACCATTAATGTTATAGGCCAATGATATATTGGCGGATTTTATTGTTATGCCACGCCTCTGCTCCTCCTCGAGATAATCGAGAACGCGGGCTTCGCCAGCCAGACTATAAGGTATTAACCCAGCCCTAGCCAAAAGCAGGTCCGTCAAAGTTGTCTTGCCATGATCTATATGGGCTATTATACTCACATTTCTAATACTTCTCTTATCCCTCATGATTTTCAGAATCCGCTCAGCCCCTTTAAAGCCCGACATGAGCCTCGCATCCTAGCATTACACTTCTATATAATCCTAAGAATCTAATGTAAAGGGTAAACTTAAGCGTCGAGGAGAATCTAGAATTGTGGTAAGGTTCCCAAGGAGTAAAGGTTCATTCTTTAATCTTACTTAGCTACTTGTATCTCTCGCGCCTCTTCTTTCTCTTCCTCTTCTCACGGCGCATGCGCTTCTTCTTCCACTTAGCCCTCATCCCATGCCATCTTCTCCAAACAAGCTTTTAATGGTTAAAGATTGAATTGCGAGCGCAGGCCCCAGTAAATGAGGCTTTTAATATGGTTTTCTCCTTCACCTTATTAAGTTTTCGGACTTAGGCTTATGGAATAGAACGCTATGCTTATAAAAGCCGAAAGGCCTTTAGTAGTGGAAGAGACTTAAGGGTGAGGGAAGAACCCCAGATGAGGGGATATCTACTCTGCATACCATGCACCCTAAGAGCTGCATACGACATAGCCATAAAGGCCACAGAAGATGAGGAGCTGCAGAGAAGGGTTCTCCTAGAAACCCTAAGGTGGATGAATGAGGAAAATAACTTAATGAATATAACTCCCGCCATGCTACATACTCATGTCTTTAGACTCGTCCAAAAAATTACTGGAAATAGGGATCCATTTGCGCATCTAAAAAGGGAGTCGAATAAATTGGCGATGAAATTAACGCCTATTCTAGAGAGTGAGATCGAGAAGCTAGGTCCCGAGGAGGCCTTCAGACTGGCGGCTTTAGGGGCAATATGCGGTAATTCAATAGACTTCGAGGTTGAGGGCTACCAAGTCTTACTAGAGGATCTTGAGCGGCAATTGCTAAGCTGCTTGAAGAGCGGCCTAGCAATTGATGATACACCTAAGCTTAGGAATGCTCTCTCAGAAGCTAAAACAGTCCTTTATTTGCTGGATAATGCCGGAGAAATAGCCTTTGACAAGACCTTCATAAAATTTATCGTTAAGAACTATCCGGTTAAGGTATTAGCCGCCGTCAAGTCCGGTCCGATCCTAAACGATGTAACCATGGAGGATGCACTTTATGTCGGCCTAGGAGAGGTTGCGGAGGTCATCACAACAGGCAGCGACTCAATAGGCTTAAACCCAGATGAGTGCTCAGGCGAATTCATGGAGCGCCTAAAGGAGTCCGATCTAATAATTGCGAAAGGTCAGGGATATTACGAGAGCCTAACGGAGATAGAGAATATCCTGAAAAAGCCCATAGTATACATGCTCAGAGCCAAATGCTCGGTCGTCGCCAGATCCCTCAATACGCGCCAAGGGTCAAATGTGGTCAAGGTTGTGGGATACCCTAAATAAGATAATTGCTCTAAGTAAAGTATGAGATGCCATGAAACTCGGTGCGCTTTTTTCTGGCGGAAAAGACTCTTGCTTGGCTATTCATAAGGCCCGAGCATTCCATGAGATAGCCTGTCTAATAAGCCTAATTCCGAAGAGTGAGGAGAGTCTCATCTTCCATTTCCCAAATATATGGGTCACTAGATTCCAAGCCGAGGCAATGGGCATACCAATAATTCAGATAGAGACTGAGATAGGTGAAGAAAAAGAGTTAACCAGTCTATTTAAGGCTTTAAAGCTGGCTATTAAGAGGTATGGAATCAGTGGGATAGTCACTGGTGCAATAAGATCCACCTATCAAGCAAGCAGAATACAGAGAATATGCAATAGACTTGGGCTCTGGTGCTTTAACCCCCTATGGCTTAAAGATCAGGAAGAGTTAATCCGCGAGGTTTTAGAGGCAGGTTTCGAGGTTATAATCTCGGGAGTATTCGCATACCCACTTAACAGCAGCTTCCTCGGCAAGAAATTAGATGCAAAACTCCTAATCGAACTCTTAGATTTATGGAGGAAGTATGGCATAAGCATCGCTGGTGAGGGGGGCGAGATAGAGACAACAGTCCTCGACGCTCCCATGTTTAAGAGGAGGATAGAGGTAACCGATTATGAGATACAGTATAGGGGCGGCTCCGGCATCTTCAGGATAAAAGACCTTAGGCTCGTGGATAAATGAGAGCCCTACTCATAAACCTATGCCTAGATCCATTAAGTGAATTGGAGTTCGTTAAGCCAATCGAATATATTCTTAGATATCATGGAATCAATACGTTCATTAAACGCTATATGGAGATTTCTCCAGAAGATCTAGGGCTGGCAGAAAAAGTGATTCTTTGTGGCTCAGCTTTAAAAGATGATCACTTCTTAACGGACAAATGGTTTAGATGGCTTGAAAAATACGATAGGCCAATTCTCGGAGTGGGCTCAGGCTCCCATGCTATAGCGAAGGCTTTCGGCTGCAGCCTTATTAACAAGACGAAGATTGGAATGTTTAAGGTTAGATTGATTAGAGAGAGTAGGCTAATGGATAAAAGAGTTTTCTACGCCTACTTCTTAACGAAGAGAGCTATAATACCCACCAAACCTCTAGAGTCTCTAGCCAAGGTCGGAAACCTAGACTGTATGATCAAACATGAGTCTAGGGAGATTTACGGCTGCCTATTCCATCCTGAAGTAATGAACCCGGAGATAATTGTGAACTTCATCTCAAAGACCTAGCCGAATTTAAAGATCTTTCTGGCATTCTCCGTTGTCTTTTCGGCTACAGTCTCCATGCTCTCACCCTTCAATTCCGCAACAGCCTTCAGCGCCTTAATTATGTGGGCTGGTTCAGCAGCCTCCCCAGCATAGACAACAGGCGAATCCGTCTCTAAAACTATATTTTCCAAGGGTGTTCTCACAAGGATTTTCCTATGCTCCTTGCTGTATGCGGCTGCTGGTGTGGCGGAAACATAATAGCCATAGTCGAGTATTTTTTTAAGCGCCTCCAATGGCCCACTAAACCAGTGGAAAATGGCCCTCTTAACCCCTGCCTCTATAGCCATATCAACACAGTCCATCCACGCACCTCTACTATGAATCGATACCGGCTTATCACTCATCCTTGCCAAATTAAGTATCCTCCGGAAAACATCCCTCTGAACCCCTCTAACACTATCACTCTTCCTAGCATCCCCATACCAGTAGTCTAGTCCAACCTCGCCTAAAGCAACAATATTATCAAGGTTCTTCTCGATGAGGCTAATGGTCTCATCAATCCTCGAAACATTTAAGCCGCAGGGATGAAGCCCAAGTGCCGGATAAATCCTTAATCTGCTGGTTCCATATTTCCAGCTTTCATGCATAACCCAAAGATTAGATTCATAGTCTGAGCCTACAGCGATTATCGCGGTAACCCCCACTTTAACAGCTCTTCTAATAGCCTCTTTTAAGTCCTCAACTTCCTCTAAATGGGCATGCGTATCTATTATCTCCATAGTAGGCGACCTCAAGAGATGAAACTACCATAACTAACAATAATGTTTTGCAATAATAAGGCTTGGATGCTTATTAAATTTTAGGCTCATGGATCCAATAAAGGCACAAAAATTAAAATTTTAATGTCTGATAGAAAACTAAATTTTTAAACAACTGGAAGGCTAAGGAGCAATGTACAGAATAGTTGAGAGTAGGGAGATAGCGCCAGCAGTCAAGCTTATTAGGATTTTAGCCCCCGAGATAGCTAGGAAAGCCCAACCCGGCCAATTTGTCATCTTAAGAGTAGATGCTATGGGTGAGCGTATTCCATTAACTCTCGCCGATTGGAACATTACTGAAGGAACGATAACGCTAGTTTTCTTAGAAGTTGGGGTTTCAACTAGAAAACTTGGGGAATTAAAGGAGGGCGATGCAATATTAGATTTGCTCGGGCCGCTTGGAAATCCAACCGATGTGAGAAATTATGGAACTGTATGTATTGTTGGTGGTGGTGTTGGGATAGCAGCCGCCTATCCAATAGCTCGCGCACTTAAAAGAGCCAGAAATAAAGTAATTTCTATAATAGGCGCAAGAACAGCTAAACTGCTGATTTTTGAGGAAGAGATGAGGAGATGCTCGGATGAAGTACATATATCTACGGATGATGGAACAAAGGGATATAAGGGCTTTGTAAGCGATGTCCTCAGAAAACTGCTACAGGAAGGATATGGTTTCGATATGGTTTACGCCGTTGGGCCAGCCGTAATGATGAGAGCTGTAGCCGAGGTAACTAGACCATACAATATCAAGACTATTGCGAGTCTAAACCCAATAATGGTCGATGGAATGGGTATGTGCGGTGCTTGCAGAGTGACGGTTGGCGGAAAAACAATGTTTGCATGCGTGAATGGACCCGAATTTGATGCTCATAAAGTAGATTTTACCGAGCTAATAAGGAGGCAAATGGCTTTTATCCAAGAGGAAAGGATGGCTCTTGAACTCTGGGAAGCAAATAAGAGGGGCGATGAGTGAATTATGAATAAATGGAACAGGTTTAAGGCGGTTCCAATACCTAAACAACCACCCCAAGTAAGAATATATAACTTTAACGAGGTTGCACTGGGATATAGTGAGGAGCAAGCTTTAATGGAAGCTGAAAGATGCTTGCAATGTGCAAACCCACAGTGCGTTCTAGGATGCCCGGTTGAAATAGATATTCCAACCTTCATTAGGCTTATTAAAGAGGGAAAGTTTAGAGAGGCCATAGTAAAGATTAAGGAGAAGAATAATCTGCCAGCAATCTGCGGCAGAGTCTGCCCGCAGGAGGACCAATGCCAAAAGTATTGTGTGCTAAGCAAGAGGGGAGACCCCGTCCAAATCGGTAGGCTAGAGAGGTTCTTAGCCGATTGGGAGCGGGAACATAATGTCGAAATTCCTGAGAAGAAGCCATCCACTGGAAAATGCGTGGCGGTTGTAGGCTCCGGACCTGCTGGGCTAACTGTGGCGGGCGACCTCGCAAAACTCGGCCATGAAGTCGTAATATTCGAGGCCCTCCATGAGCCAGGGGGAGTCTTGATGTACGGTATTCCAGAGTTTAGGCTCCCTAAAAGCATTGTTCAGGCAGAGATTGAGTATATAAAAAGGCTGGGGGTCACCATAAAAACAAACATTTTAGTCGGCAGGCTCTATACAGTTCAGGAGCTACTGAGCGACGAGGGCTTCGATGCTGTTTTCATTGGAACTGGTGCTGGTCCACCAATCTTTATGGGGATACCTGGAGAGAACCTTTGTGGAATATATAGTGCAAATGAGTTTCTTATACGCGTAAATCTAATGAGGTCCTATCTATTTCCAAGGTGGGATACGCCGATTAAGGTTGGTGATAGGGTGGCGGTTATCGGTGCCGGAAATGTAGCTATGGATGCCTCAAGATGCGCCCTGAGGCTTGGAGCCAAAGAAGTCCATATAGTTTATAGGCGGTCTAGGACTGAGATGCCGGCTAGAAAGGAAGAGATAGAAAATGCTGAGGAGGAGGGCATAATATTTGATTTCCTCACATTACCAGTAGCCTATCACGGTGATGAGAGTGGCTGGGTAAAGAAGATGGAATGCATAAGAATGCAGCTCACCGAACCGGATGAGACTGGAAGAAGAAGACCAGTTCCAATAGAAGGCTCAAACTTCATGATGGATATAGATACGGTGATAGTTGCAATAGGTCGGAGACCTAACCCACTTATACAGCAAACTACACCTGGACTTAGAGTTGCTGAGGATGGAACAATAATTGTTGACGAGAACATGCAGACAAGCATTAAAGGTGTATACGCTGGCGGAGACATAGTTACTGGCGAAGCAACGGTCATAAGCGCTATGGGTGCCGGGAAGAAAGCCGCTAAATCAATCCACAAATACTTAATGGGGAATAAATGAACAAAAATCTATTGTCTCCTCAATTTTATCTAGAAGCCTCAACCAAAGGCGGTATTATCTCTTCATAGCCAACTGACATTATATGGCATCCGGCGGCGGAAGTCGTCTTCTTCAGCTCTTTAATGAAACTAGAGAAGTAATTGAGGTTTATCTCATCATACTTCAATCTTCTCAGATTCTTATCAGATATTTCACTAGCCTTAGCTAGAGCATCCATAAGATCTTTGGGCACCTTAACCCCCGGCACATTCTTATCAAAGTAATCAGCCACACCATAGGATTTTAGTGGAAAAATACCTATTATAACAGGAACATTATATTTACTAGTCTCTTTAAGGAAAGATTTCGCCTTCTCAATGTCAAATACAACCTGCGTCTGGAAAAAGTCAGCTCCAGCATTAACCTTCTTCTCAAACTTTATTAGCTCTGGCTCGATGGGATTAGCATTCGGGTTGGCTCCGGCACCGATAAAGAATTTTGGCGGAGACTCGATGGGCCTCCCATTCATGTCAACGCCCTCATCAACTATGCGTCTTACCATTTTAATGAGCTGAACAGAATCTAGGTCAAAGACTGGCTTAGCTTGGGGGGTATCTCCTAAAGTTGTGTGGTCGCCGGTTAACGCGAGGACATTTTTTATTCCCAAAGCGCCCGCGCCTAGAAGGTCTGAGAAGATCGCTATCCTATTTCTATCTCTACACGTTATCTGATATATTGTTTCCAGCCCCGAGTCTCTCTGAATAATATATGAGGCAACCAGACTGCTTATGTATGCAAAGGATTGAGGATTATCCGTCACGTTACAGGCCACAACATAATCCTTAATCTTCTTGGCAGCCTCAACATAACGTGTTAGATTGGTCGTCTTTTCCGGCTCAAGCTCACCAGTAAAAGTGAATTTCCCAGACTTAAGACTCCTCATCAATTCGCTTATAAATACCTCCGGCATGAAAACCCCTCACTTTCAAGTTTTCACCCAGATAACTTCCCTTGGCTGCACATTTAGCCTCGAATTATCTCTCGGTGGCCTATAAGCCCTATAAATATCGAGCATACCGAGTTCTTTAAGTCTGTTATAGATTAGAATCCATGCGCAATCACGCTTGTATCCGCCAACTTCGCACTTACCCTCATACATGCCTCCACATGGCCCATTAAGCATCCCCTTCGGACATCGAACAATAGGGCATATTCCACCAGTCTCATAAAGAATACATTCACCGCATGCCCTACATCTCTCATAGAACTCTCCTATATGCTCTATTATTCCAAGGAATTTTGTGTCTAAAGCTGGTATAGAGGGTTTTTTGAGGTGCTCAACTATATCCTGAACGCCAGCGCCACAAGTCATACAAAGTATTGCATCAGAAGATTCAATAGCATCCTTTAAGTTGCGGGTATCTCTCCTTAAGATTCTTGCATCACAAGGTGTCTCTACAACAACTGCGCCAACAACCTCTTTACCAACACTCCTCAATCTCTCAGCCATCCGCTTAACTTGTTCCTCACCACCAGTCTGAACAACAGTTGAGCATTCTCCACAACCAATAATGAATATCCTATTAAAGGGTTCAAGCATTCTCAGAATTTCCTCAAAAGACTTTTGCTCCGTTATTATCAAATCAGGCAACCTCCAGTAACCTATTATTTGAACATGAACTGCACACATATAAAACCGTTATGTACGCGAAAAATAATAAGATGAGATTATGAATAAATTTTCAACACAAATCCCCTTGCTGGATATTAGAAAAAGAAGGAAGATTGCAGAAAGCCTAATATTTAAGTTGGTTTTTCAGTGGTCAGGACCAAAGTTACCTTAGAAGATTGCGCATCAAGCATATAAATGCTACATAAAACGTTAAATTAAATCCTGTCCCCAATTCACATAAGAAGATACTTGTGCATGAAGTGATTGAAATTAGACTTTTTCAAAAATACTTTTATAGAATGTATCAGTTGAATGGACAAATATGAGAAGTACATTCCCTAAAGGAGGCAACAATATGATTGAAGGGCTGGATGTTAGGGATGAGAAAGCGAGATTATTTCAGAAAGATTTTCCTCCGGAAGAGTTTAAGGAACGCCGGAGAAAAATATTTAATGCAATAGGTCCGGATGCATGCGCTCTTCTTCAGGGTAAACCTCAGGTTAGGGGTTTCTATCCCTTTAGGCAATCCAATGATTTTTATTATTGTTGTGGTGTGGAGATTCCGCATTCCTACTTACTAATGGATGGAAGAGATCAATCGGCTAGGCTTTTTATACCGCGTTTTATTAGCGATCGCGGAGGGGAAAACATTTTAACGCTTGAGGATGCGGATCTAATAAGGGAATTTACCGGAATAGATGATGTCCTTCCTTTAGAGAGTCTCACAGAATATTTTAAGGATATTCGTGTACTATATGTTCCTCATAAACCATCTGAAGATAGGGCGGAGTCCCGCCATACAATACTCCATTCTAATAGACTTATTGCCCTAGATTCATGGGATGGGAGCCTACCACGAGAGCAGCATTTTATCAGCCTATTACATGTTCGTTTTCCATATATCATGATCAGAGACTTATCACCTATACTTGATTCTTTAAGATTGGTTAAGAGCGAGAGGGAGATAAGTCTTCTTCGTAAAGCTGGTAAGCTTTCAGCCTTAGCTGTTACTGAAGCTATGCGTGTGACGAAACCAGGTATGATGGAGCATCATTTAAGGGCTGTTGCCAACTACATTTTTATAGCACATGGGGCATCTGGGGAGGGCTATCACTCAATAGTTGCCTCAGGAAGAAATATTTGGGACCCGCATTACTATCGCGAGGACTGTATAATGAAAGATGGCGATTTAGTGTTAATGGACGCTGCACCCGACTACCACTATTATACTAGCGATATTGGGAGAATGTGGCCTGTTAATGGAAAGTACTCATTGTGGCAGAGAGAGCTTTATGGCTTTATCGTAGAATATCATAAAACATTATTGAGCAATATTCGCCCAGGATTAACTGCTGATCAGATACTTAATACAGCATCTGAGATAATGGCTGATTTTATTAGAGAATATAGGTTTTCAAAGGAGATTTATAGGAGGTCTGCTGAGCGGGCACTTGAGTTTCGTGGGCATCTTTCACATACTGTAGGTATGTCTGTACATGATGTTGGTGATTACAGGTCTATGCCGCTTAAGCCTGGAATAGTCTTTTCCGTTGATCCACAAATGTGGGTGCCTGAAGAGAGACTTTACATCCGTGTTGAGGACACCATAGTGGTGACTGAAAATGGAGTTGAGGTTTTAACTGGTTCAGCACCCTTGGAATTAGATGACGTTGAATCAATAATGCGCGAGAAAAGTGTTTTCTTTTCAAATCTAGATAGAATTTTAGAGAGTTTGGTGAGTAAAGATGAGTAAAATAGTTAAGGTCGGCGTATTAAAGGCTGGATGCATAGGATCGCTTCCATTAATAGAATTCCTTTTAGATGAGAGAGCTGATAGGGAAGATATTCAGGTTAAAGTTATCGGTTCAGGAGCTAAAGTTACCACTGAACAATGCATAGAGAGCGCTGAACAAATTTTGAAGTATGATGTTGACCTAATAATCTTTATTGGTCCAGCGCAGACAACGCAAGGTCCCTCTGAGGCACGCAGAATTCTTAGAGTCTCTAATAAACCAGTAATAGTGGTATCAGATAGCCCTGCGAAAAGAATCATTAAGGAACTTGATGAATCTGGTTTTGGGTATATAATTGTTGAAGCTGATTCAATGATAGGTGCTAGGAGGGAGTTTCTCGATCCGGCTGAAATGGCCCTATACAATTCCGATATAATTAAGGTTTTAGCTGTAACTGGTGTCTTAAACCTCATTGTTAGTGAGATAGATAGAGTGATTGATGCGATTAAATCCGGCGGCGAGCTTAATCTGCCTAGACTTATAATTGATGGTAAGAGGGCTGTTGAGGCGGCTGGTTTCTCGAATCCTTATGCTAGGGCTAAGGCTATGGCAGCTTATGAGCTCGCTAAGCAGGTCTCCACATTAACCTTTGAGGCTTGCTTTAAAGTGCAGGAGCCAGAGACTTATATTCCGCTCGTTGCCGCAGCGCATGAAATTATGAGGACAGCGGCGAAACTTGCTGATGAGGCTAGAGAGATTGAGAAGAAGAACGACTCTGTCCTTAGGAGACCGCACTTCAGGGACGGCTCCCGTGGAGAGAAGAGACTTCTAATGGAGAGACCTAGAAGACCTGTTACTTCATGAGGGATGGACTTTAAGCCAGATAAACAGATATAAGCGAGATTCGTTCTGAGAAGAATAAAAAGGAATGGTGAGGGACTGATGCCGGCAATAGAGATCGGAAGGGTTTGTGTGAAGATTAGGGGCAGAGAGGCTGGAAAACGCTGTGTAATACTTGACATCATAGACAAGAACTTTGTGTTGGTAACCGGGCCAAAAAATGTTACGGGTGTTAGACGAAGACGCGCAAACATAAGCCACCTAAAGCCGACGGAAGATATCCTCAAGATAAGGAGGGGTGCATCAGATGAAGAAGTCTATAAGGCCTTAGTTGAGTCAGGAAAGCTTGAGGAGTATAGGCGAGAAGAAAAACTTTAAGGTATTTAACTATCGATTATTGTTGAGGAGGATGAGATGCAAGAGATTAAAGCCCCATGGAACATAAAACGGGAGCTACTGACAAAGTCCGAGGACGAAACGGATCCAAAGTATGGATATAAGCCCGAAGAACGTCCATATCCGGACATAATAAGGTTCGGCATAATAAACTTGGATAAGCCTCCAGGCCCCTCGAGCCACGAGGTTACAGCGTGGATTAAGCGCATACTTAGTATTAATCATGCTGGTCACGGAGGGACCTTAGAGCCCATAGCAGTATCTTAAGGGCTATGGGCGTGGAAATCCCAAGGTGACCGGTATCCTACCTGTAGCCCTAGAGGAGGCAACAAAAGTTATACAGGCGCTGCTAAAGGCTGGTAAAGAGTATGTTGGCGTAATGAAACTCCACGGTGACGTGTCCGAGGAGCGGATTAAGGAGGTTTTCAGCGAGTTTAAGGGCAAGATTTATCAGAAACCCCCGCTCAGGGCATCTGTCAAGAGGGCTATACGCGTAAGGTCAATCTATTACCTAGATATGTTAGAGATTGATGGTAGAAATATCCTCTTTAAGGTTGGATGCGAGGCTGGAACATATATTAGGAAGCTTGTTCATGATATAGGTAAAGTTCTAGGCTGCGGCGCACACATGCATGAGCTCCGCAGAATTAGGGCTGGCCCCTTCATTGAGGACGAAAGCACGGTCACCCTACACGATGTACTATACCTCTACGAGAGGTGGCGTGAGACTGGCGACATAAGAATGCTTAGAAGGTTCATACTGCCAATGGAGAGGGCCCTTAACCTACTACCAAAGGTCTTTATTAGGGACTCCGCCGTGGACGCTATATGCCACGGCGCGCACCTAACGGCCCCGGGCATAACTCATGTTGAGTCTGGAATAAATCCAACAGATACTGTCGCCATACTCACCCTTAAAGGTGAGGCAGTAGCATTGGGAACAGCTGTAGCCAGCACCGAAGAGATGCTCAAAGCCACGCATGGAATAATGGTTAAGACAGAGAGGGTCCTAATGCCAAGGGGGACATACCCAAAACTCTGGCGATAAAAATCAAACAACTTAAATAGCCTAGAAAATTTTATAGAAGATTGAGAGCCGGGGTCTCCTAGAGCCCAATAAGAAAGAGGCGGGAAATCCGGTAGGGAGCAGATTACAACAAGCAAACGTAAGCTTAAGCCTGGAGACAGAAAAGCCGAATAGCCTGTGGCCCACTCTGGGCCGCGTGGGTTCAAATCCCACCCCCGGCGCCA
>JAGTQA010000050.1 GCA_018396975.1 Candidatus Bathyarchaeota archaeon
TATCAGATTGTCCTAGACATACTTATAAGGAATAAGGGCCAATATGCACCATGTAGGTGAGGGTTCTTGAAAAGATGGTTAATGAGTATTTTGGCATGCCCGATTGATAAGTATCATCCCCTAGAGCTTTATGTTTTTGAGGAGAGGGAGGAGATTATTGAGGGCATTATTGTATGCCCGAAATGCCTTAGATGGTTCCCAATAAGGAATGAGATTCCGGAGATGCTTCCAGATGAGCTTAGAAATAGAAGAGAAGAGATAGACTTTTTAATCAAGTGGAGGGATAAGATACCGGAGAAGATACTTTTAGAGGGTAAACCCTTTAATCTGAGTGGTGGGGTCTAAGTTTTCCCGGCCGCTTTATTTAAGTATAAGTTGGATTTGTAATATTTTTGTTGATGGAGGTGCGTTAAACTCGGGAAGGTTCTAGTTACGGCGGCTTGGCCATATATTAATCATGTTCCCCATTTAGGCAATTTGCTGCCAATTCTCTCAGCGGATGTCATAGCCCGCTATTATAGGCTTAAGGGTGAGGAAGTCCTTTTTGTGAGTGGCTCTGATGAGCATGGAACTCCAATAGAGATTGAGGCTATAAGGCAGAATATATCACCGAAGGAGCTGACTGATAGAAATCATAAGATCGTATCAGAGTTATTTAAGAGGTGGGCCATATCATTCGACAATTACACCAGAACCGAAAGCCCAGTCCACAAGGAGTTTGTTAGGGATTTAATGCTCAAGATAGAGCGGAACGGCTATGTATTCACTAAGGAAGATGAGCTGCCATACTGCCCGAAGTGCCAGCGCTTCCTACCAGACAGATTCGTTGAGGGAAAATGCCCATACTGTGGCTATGAGCGGGCACGCGGCGACCAATGCGAGCAGTGCGGCCGCCTACTAGAGCCCACTAGACTCCTGGAGCCACATTGCGCGATATGCGGCTCCACACCAACGATTAGGACTGTTAAGCACTGGTATTTTGATATGCCAAAGTTTACGGATAAGCTCTTAGCCTATATTGAGGGGAATAGGCAGCTGCCAGATAACGCCCGGAATTTCAGCCTAAACCTTCTTAAGGAGGGTTTGAGGCCTAGGCCCATAACTAGGGATAATAGGTGGGGTATACCGGCCCCATTTAAGGGGGCGGAGGACAAGACCATTTACGTCTGGTTCGATGCCGTCTTAGGCTATGTCTCGGCAACAATTGAGTATTTTAAGATGCGAGGCGACGGTGATGGGTGGAGGGAATACTGGTTTAACAAGGATACGAAGACATTATATTTCATAGGTAAGGATAATATTCCATTCCATACCCTAATATTCCCAGCGCTCCTAATGGCAACACATGAAGACTACAATTTGCCATGGAACGTCTGCACGAATGAATGGCTCATCTTCGGCGGCCAGAAGTCCTCTAAGAGCCGGAGAATAGGTGTGTGGATTGATGAGGCCCTAGAAATGTTTCCAGTGGACTACTGGAGGTATACGCTCATCGCAATACGCCCAGAGACAAGGGACTCAGACTTCACATGGAAAGTTTTCATTGAGAAGGTGAACTCGGACCTGAACGATACGCTCGGAAACTTCATTCACAGAACGCTGAAGTTCATAAATAGCTATTTTGGGAGCATGATCCCGGAGCCTAAGGATCTAGATGAGGTTGACCAGAAGACTCTAGATGCAATCAAGGAGAGAGTGTTGTCTGTTGATGAAGCCCTCAGAAGCTTCCAGCTGCAGGCGGCTCTCCGCGAGGCAGTGGAGCTAAGCCGGATTGGGAACAGATATCTTAATGAGAAGAAGCCTTGGGATGCTATTAAAATGGATGCTAGGGCAGCTGCAAATACTCTCTATGTCTCAGCGCAGATAGTTAAGGCTCTATCTATAGTCCTTGAACCCTTCATACCATCAACGGCCAAGAAGATCCGCGATCTCCTAAATCTACCGGAGAAGGTCTTTTGGGACGACGCGTTCAAACCGCTGCCAGCTGGCCATAGGATTAGGGAGGCTGAGCCGCTCTTCAGCAAGATTGAGGCTTCTGAAGAGGTGTTGCAGGATATGCTTGACAAGATTAGATCTCGGCAGGGCTTCATATCGATTGAGGAGTTCTCTAGGGTGGACATGCGCGTTGGGAGGATAGTTAAGGCTGAACCCATACCGAAATCGCAGAACCTGCTGAAATTGACAATTGATGTTGGTGGGGGAGTCACTAAGACGGCGGTTGCCGGAATAGCCAAATACTATAGGCCTGAGGATCTTGAGGGCCGATATATAGTGGTAGTCGTGAACCTCGAGCCTAGAAAGATATTCGGCGTCGAGTCGGAGGTTATGATTTTAGCCGCCCAAGATGAGAGTGGGGTTGTCTTTATAGGGCCTGAAAAGCCCGTAAGCCCCGGTAGTAAAGTGAGATAGTGGGTGAGGGTTGCCCCTAAAAATAGACTTACATGTCCACACATGCTACTCTGGAGATAGCCTAATAACCCCCAGCGAGCTGATCGCTGAGGCTGTGAGGAAGGGATTGGATGGCATATCTATAACGGATCATGATACCGTTGCCGGCGCACTGAAGATGATTAGGATGGTTAGGGATGGAAACTGCGGCAGACCCATAATAATACCGGGCATAGAGGTTTCCACTAGGAGCGGGCATATTCTGGGCATTAATGTGCTGGAGCCCATACCTAGAGGGTTAAGTGTTGAGGAGACGGTTGAGAGGATCCATGATGCTGGGGGCATAGCCATAGCCGCGCATCCACAAACATTCTTTAAGGATGGGGTAGGCTTAAGCCCAAAGATTCTTAGGTTTGGATTAGACGCTATAGAAGTAATTAATTCATCATTATTCCCATTTTATCCGCTGACTAGGATAGGTAGGAGGTTCGCGGAGCACTATAATATTCCCCAAACAGCGGGGAGCGACGCTCACATAGTTGAAGCTATAGGCCTATCATATACGCTAGTAAAAATCGATGATTTAAACGCGGACAGTATAATCGAGGCCATAAGGAGGGGACTAACAACACCATTCGGAAGGGGCATACCAATACAGTTAAGGATAAAGAAGGCTCTAAAAATTAAGTAGGAATAGGTGGATTATTTCGGCTAGGTCTCTATGTTAGGAATCTGCTGTAGGCCTAGCTCAACACTCATTGACCTCTTCTCACCGCTCTTCTTTTCCGGATCTAGATCGTAGAGCTCGGCGGCTTTAGATCCAAATCCACCTAATATGTAGGGCGATTTAACACCGGTCATAACCAATGTAACCCTCAATGACCCCCTCAAGTTCGGGTCGATCCTAGCGCCCCATATGACTAAGGCATCCTCACTCATCATCTGGGTAACTATTTCTCCGACAATATTCGCCTCCTCAATTGTTAGGCTCTCATCCCCGCTTATGTGGATAAGCGCACCATTCGCGCCACTATAATCTATATCTAGCAGCGGCATTCTAAGAGCCTTCTGGACGGCATCCTCAGCCCTATTAGGCGCATTCGACTCGCCTATGCCAGCTATGGCCACCCCACCACGCCTCATTATCGTCCTAAAGTCTGCGAAGTCCAAGTTTATTAGGCTCGGCATAGATATGACCTCAGTTATCCCCTTAATCATGTTGGCCAGAACCTGATCTCCAACCCTAAATGCCTCGTTCAGCGGTAGCTGTGGAACAAGCCACATGAGCTTATTGTTATCGATGACTATGACAGTGTCGCACTCCCTGCGCATCTCAGCCAAGCCCTTAAGGGCGTAAGCTATTCTCCCCCTCTCAATCTTGAATGGCATTGTGACGACTCCAACAACTATCGCACCCTTCTCGCGGGCCAGTCTGGCAACGACCGGCGCTGCACCAGTGCCGGTTCCACCACCCATACCAGCGGTCACAAATGCTATATCAACATCCGTCAAAACCTTCTCCACCTTCTCTATCGACTCTTCAATGGCTGCTCTACCAACATTTGGATCTCCCCCGGAGCCCAATCCGCGCGTTAGCTTCTCACCTATTAGGATCTTCTGATGTGCATGTATGGCATTTAGGTGCTGAAGATCCGTGTTAATCGCTATGCATTCGGCGCCAACTATACCTGACTCCATGAGCCTATTGACAGTATTATTTCCAGCCCCGCCTACGCCAATAACCACTATGCGGCAGTATCCAGGTTCTCTTAAACCCATCTGCACGCTCTCACTCCACATATATTGGAGTGCTTTATCGGCCAGCTTTGCCATGGTGCTTCCGTCTCCATAATTCAACTTCAATTAGGTCTCGTATGGCCGCTCTTATGGCCTCAGCCCTATGTGGATAATACCGCTTATTAACTAGCTCATCTAAAGCCTCTAAATATGGTTCGGGAAGATAGATTGTTATGAGCTTCATATTGATCACCAGAGAAGAGTTGGGTTGAACAGCATAAATTACTACATAATAATATCAAAATATGATCTAAACATGTTTGTGCCATCTACTTATAAAGCTTACGCTCTAATCCAATAATCCTTGGCAAAGATTATGAGTAACACTACCCTAATAGGGCCCAAAATTTTCAGTCCAGAGATGCTAAATGTTTTACTGATTAGCTGTCCCTATGACCCTCCTACTCACGCGCATGCTTTATTATATGGGCAGCTTCAGGGAGTATTATCTCCTTAAGAGCCAACAATGCACTGTGCGGTGAGCCTGGAAGACAAAATATAGCTTTCCCCCTCGCTATTCCGGCTATTGAGCGCGTTAGAACCGCCGCCGACCCTATCTCCCTATAACTTATTGCCCTAAATATTTCGCCGAAGCCGGGTAGCTCCTTCTCAAGCAGCGGCTGAATAGCCTCTATCGTCACATCTCTTGGGCTTATTCCCGTCCCACCCGATGTTATTATGACATCAACCTTTCTGGATTTTAGGGCCCTCATAACCGCCCTCTGAATATCCTCCCTATCATCATTAACTATTTTACGCATCGTCACCCTATGTCCACTTTCCTTGAGGACCCTAACTATTAAGTCTCCAGATGGATCATTCAGTTTTCCAGTCTCAACATACTCCTTATAGCGTGATGTGCTACATGTTATGATGGCGAAGTTTAGGGTTTTTGGAGCCTCAGCCCTATGCTTAGAAACCGTCTCTGGCAATACCTCACTCATCCCGCTCCTTCACCTTTTTAACCACCCGTATATTCTGGATCAGTGTGTAGGGATACTGCCCTTCGCAGTCTTTCTCATAGGCCTTAACCATATCCCAAATCGTTAGGAGCGCTGTGGCCGCTGCCACTAAAGCTTCCATCTCAACACCGGTCTGCGCCCTAGCCTTAACCGTTGCCTCAACCTCCACAGTATTATCGTCTAGGATCTCTACATTAATTCTTACATTTGTTATTGGTATGGGGTGGCAGAGTGGTATGAGGATAGATGTATTCTTTGCAGCCAGTATGCCCGCTATCTTAGCCGTATAAATTGGATCACCCTTTTCAATCCTTCCCTCCCTAATCAGCTTAATAGTCTCGGCCCTCAGCCTAATCGAGCCCCTAGCGGTCGCCTCCCGATAAACCTCAGGCTTAGATGTTACATCAACCATCGACATTTCCAGACACCAACAGCCCAGAGCCCTTCTAAGCTAGTCTTCTCCGGCGCGATGAAACTTTAGGATCTCCTCCTGAACCCTATCCATCTGCCTTAACAATTCCTGAATAGCCTGCTCAAGGCCAGATATGCGAAGCTTTAGGGTCTCCATGCTCTTCGCGAGATGCTCAAGCCTTACGTAAATAGCCTCCGGAACAGAGACCCTAAGCAAATATTCCTTCGCCCCATAAACCTCCTTAAGCCTCAGGATCTCAAGGATGCTTTCAGATGGATTCCGCAGTATCTCCCTAGCTAAATCAATAAAGCCCTGGCCCTCCGCAACGGCTGCTCTAAGCTGCTCTAGGGCCTGCTTAGAGACGCTTAAGTCCTGCTCGGATGACCTCCTAAGGGTTTCCGTAAAATTTTCTATGGGCTGCATAAACGCCTTAAACTTTTTTCTTATCGATGGGGCCCTCTCCGGCCTGAGAATGAGCATAATATCTCTAATCTCTTTCGCGGCACCTTTTACGGCGTTTATGTCGGTCTCCGATTTAGCCCATAGATCCGTGGGTTTAGCCCTCTCATAGGAGACATTTGCGATTATCTCATTCGATATTCTCTGTATTAGCTCTTCAAGATAGGATATTTTCCCCTCTAAATCCCTAATCATCAATTTACCACTGCACCTAGAACCATTATCCCTTCAAAAATATTACCCAAAGTCATTATTTAAAGCTATTTGGCAATCGAAAAGTATAATAAAAGGGTGCTTATCTGAGTATGTGATATTTCCATTTAATCTTTGGGGAAGGATATTTATGGCCGCTGCTTCAGGTGGTATACCCGTCCTAATATTGAAGGAGGGTTCTACGAGGTCTAGGGGTAAAGAGGCCCAGCACAATAATATCATGGCTGCCAGGATAATTGCTGAAACAGTTAAAACATCGCTGGGACCTAAGGGCATGGATAAGATGCTAGTGGATAGCTTGGGGGATGTGACGATAACAAATGATGGCAAGACGATCCTAGATGAGATGGAGGTTGAGCATCCAGCCGCCAAAATGATGGTCGAGGTTGCGAAGACCCAGGATAAGGAGGTTGGTGACGGAACAACAAGCGTTGTGGTCATAGCCGGCGAGCTTCTGAATAAGGCTGAGGAGCTTCTGAATAAGAATGTTCATCCGACTGTGATTATTGATGGTTATCGTAAGGCTGCTGATAAAGCCTTAGAGGTTCTCGAGAAAATAGCGATAGGTGTGGATCCGACCGATAGGGAGTTTCTTAGGAAGGTTGCCATGACATCCATGGCCAGCAAAATCGTATCAGAGAATAGGGAATACTTGGCTAACATAGCTGTTGATGCCATTCTGCATGTTGCCCAGAAGGTTGGTGATCAGTATAAGGCCGACCTAGATGACATATTAGTCCAGAAGAAACCCGGGGAATCACTAACCGACACCGTGCTCATTAAGGGCATAGTCCTAGATAAAGAGGTTGTTCATCCCGGCATGCCTAAGCGTGTTGAGAATGCTAGGATTGCCTTGCTGGATTGTCCGCTGGAGATTGAGAAGACCGAGTTTGATGCGAAGATTAATATTGAGACTCCGGAGCAGATGGAGGCCTTCCTAAGAGAGGAGGAGAATATGCTGCGTAGTATGGTTGAGAAGATCGCTGGGGCTGGAGCTAACGTTGTTATATGCCAGAAGGGTATTGATGACATGGCCCAGCACTTCCTAGCTAGGAGAGGCATACTGGCCGTTAGAAGGGCTAAGAAGTCCGATATGGAGAAGCTCGCTAAAGCCACCGGTGGCAGAGTAGTTACAAACCTTGATGATTTTAAGCCTGAGGATCTCGGATATGCTGAGCTTGTTGAGGAGCGTAAGATAGGTGATGATAAGATGGTCTTTGTTGAGGGATGTAGGAATCCGCGTTCGGTTGCCATT
>JAGTQA010000027.1 GCA_018396975.1 Candidatus Bathyarchaeota archaeon
TAAGCCCCATTAATTTTGAGCGGGCTATTGTGTTGCCATCTACTATGGCGCCGGCAGCATCGGTTGGGCCGTCAATACCGTCGGTGCTGGCTGAGGCCACCACTACGCCCTCAAGCCCGGAGATGCTGAGTGCGGAAGCCAATGCAATCTCCTGATTTCTCCCTCCAATACCTTTCCCAACCACCGTAACCGTGCTCTCCCCGCCAACAATTATGCTGGCCGGCCGCCTAATGGGATTACCTGACGCCACTATCTCCCTCACTATTTTACCAAGGAATAGGCCGATATTTCTGGCCTCTCCCTCAATGCAGGATGTTAGCAGTAGTGTGTTCAGTCCCCTCCCCCTCAAATAATTTGTCGCCGAGAGACAGGCAACCCTATTATTTCCTATCACGAAATTATGGACTTTCCTAAAGTATGGATCCCCATTTTTTGGATTCTCCTCCACCAATCCTTTTTCACCGCTCGTAAGAATATCCCTAACTGAGCTGGGAACAGCATCCCAAATATTGTATTTCTTTAGAACGTTAATGGCGTCCTTAAATGTTGTTGAGTCTGGGGCCGTCGGGCCTGAAGCTATAACGTCTAGGTGGTCGCCCACAACATCTGATAGTAGTAGGCTGATTAGCGTTGCCGGATAAGCACTTCTCGCCAACTGTCCACCCTTAAACTTCGATAAATGCTTCCTAACGGTATTTATCTCGTTTATGTTCGCTCCACACTTTAGAAGTATTTCTGTAACTCTCCTCTTGTCTTCGAGAGATATTCCGTTTCGCGGGTAGGTCATTAGGCTTGATCCACCACCAGATATTAAGCATATGATTAGATCTGAACCATCGGCTTCTTCGGCCAGTTCCATGATTTTCTTAGCGCCCTCTACGCTGGATTGGTCTGGGATTGGATGGCCTGCCTCATGAACCCTTACTATTCTAGTCTTAATGGCTTTTGCCATTCCATGTGGGACAACAACAACCCCATCACATATTTTCTCCCCAAGAATCTCTTCTATTGCCTCAGCCATGTATCCGCTTGCCTTTCCGCCGCCAACAACGAATATTCTCCTAAAAGATCTTAGGTCAAACGACTTGCCATTCACAGTTAGCTTATCATTAGATAATGTAACCCTTGAATGGATAAGTCTCTTAGGATCCACTGCCTTTATAGCCCTCTCAATAGCATCCAACGCAATCTGCCTAGCCTCCCTATCAATTTTGGAGGCTGCATTATCTAAAATCTCCTCTCTATTCCTGATTCTCACATCCATCCCGAGACGCCGCCGATATATTGCTATCTTAATGTTGGCGCAAAAATATTTTTGGGCTTATTCAGTTAGATGGCGAATAGAGTTTTTAGAAACCTATTAATTGGCTAGGTAAAATAGAGTTTCTTGATAGAGCCTTGAAGAGCTTAACCCACCTACCTAACGTTCGAGAGTCGATGCTTTATAGGCGGGCTGCTGATGATAAGGTTGAGTGCATCCTATGTGAGCGCAGATGCATTATTAGGCCGGGCGATTATGGGTTCTGCCGGACCAGACTAAATATTGATGGCAAGCTATATACTGTTGTTTATGGGGCTTTGAGCGCCATAGAGAGTAGGCCGATAGAGATTAAACCATTCTTCCATTACTGGCCTGGCTCAACAGCCCTAACATTCTCAACATGGTCATGTAACTTTAGCTGCCCATGGTGCCAGAACTGGGCGCTCTCAAAGGTATCTCCGGATCCAGGCAGAATGAAATTCTATCAGCCGCTGGACATCGTTAAATTAGCCATTCAAAGTGGTGATGAGGGCTTATGCGCCAGCTTTCAGGAGCCTACCCTCCTAACAGACTGGAACCTTGACCTATTCAGGATTGGGTGCAGTAGGGGCCTTTATGCATGCTATGTATCGAACGGATATATGACGCTGGAGGCCTTGAAAGCCCTCTGGGAGTCCGGTATGGATGGATTAAAAATTGACATTAAAGGTGACTCCGAAGTTTATGAGAGGTTTTGCGGGGGAATCGATGTAGAGAAGGTTTGGAGGAATGTTAGAGAGGCAAAGAGGATCGGCTTCCATGTTGAACTAGTGAATCTTGTAATCACGGACGTTAACGATGATGAAGAATGCTTAAGGTGGATTATTGATAGGGCGCTTAAGGAGGCTGGACCAGACACACCCATCCACTTCACTAGGTATTATCCGGCATACAAGTTTAATAAGCCGGCAACCTCCATAGGAACCCTCGAGATGGCCTATGAGATGGCTAGAAGTATGGGCATGAAGTATCCATATGTAGGTAATGTTCCGGGGCATAGATATGAGCATACGTATTGCCCAAACTGCCACGAAACCCTAATAAAGAGGTATGGATTCAGCGTCGCACGCTACAATATTACAGAGGAGATGAGATGCCCAAAGTGTGGCACCAACATAAATATACGCGGCAGATATGTTAGGAAGGGAGGCTTTCTCCCACTACTATAGGTGTCCTCTTTTAGATGGACAGGAAAATTATCTAATTGTCTATTTCCGCAAAAAGAGAATGAAAAATGGATGTTTTTGGGCGAAAAATAAGCCTATTTTGTAAAGGAACGCTGCATCGTGGAGTAATGGGATTTCTTGGAGCCTTTTTTATGGTTGAAAATAATAGTGTGAGGGATT
Source organism: Candidatus Bathyarchaeota archaeon (assembly GCA_018396975.1). Lineage (GTDB taxonomy): Archaea > Thermoproteota > Bathyarchaeia > Bathyarchaeales > DTEX01 > DTEX01. The sequence continues at coordinate 2,647 of JAGTQA010000027.1, forward strand.
ACTCGTTATTTTTTGGACATTAATATTGACCATTTTTGAGAAATGGTGGTTTTCACGGCTTCCACTGATAATGGATTAATTTTCTAGCCGACATAAGATACCCCTATCTTTCCGAATAGCCTCTTCCTCCCCGATCCTTCCTATTGTTGATGCTTTTGTATCCGATGGGTGCCGGGTCTAGTTGAGAGAGCTTCGATAGCGGAGCGATGGTTAGGCTTGGAATCTATAGGCTCTGTACTGGTGCGGCTCTATAAATATTGGAAAGGCTTTCTCCCCTCTCCTCCTAAATCCTTCAACCTCTTTATCAGAGATTAACTCATAGAGTTCGGCGTCCTCACCTTTTACCACTATGTTACATCTTGATGGGTGGGGTAGGAAGGATTCAAGTATAAGCGTGTTGTTGTCGTAGGTGAATAGGCATATTCTACTCGGCCCCTCAATGTAAATCTTCATGTCTCTGGATAGAGTTCTCCTTATTTCTGCGAGAACCTCTTTTGGCAGATGGTATAGGTCTCCAAAATTGTCCGGTATGGTTAGGATGTAGAGTGTGCCCCCAGCATATCGGGAGCTCAGGAGTAGCGGGTAGCCGTTACCCCTACTTAAGCATGTAATAATCTCCCAGACATCGTTGGTTGGGTATCTTATCTGGGGTATCAATATGCTAGTGTCAGAATGGTATATTTCAGAGAACATGAAATCGGAGAACTCGTTTACTAAGACCCGCTTATCCGTGCACTCAACCTCAACTATACTTGATAGGCCCATCCCCTGTAAGGCTTTAAGCAGACCAGAGGTAATAATGACATTCCCACCGCGGAGCAGATACTCTTTAATCTTTCTTAAGATCCCGTCGTCAAATTTCGCGTTCTCCGTTAGCAGGATTGTTTTCTCGTTACATGGAAAGTCTGGTCTGAGATCTAGGGGTACACCTATCATGCCAATATAGTTGGGTAGGAAATCTTCGCTGGATGAGGAGTGGTAGGGTTTATAGCATGGGACACCAAGCGGCTGACCTAGATGATGCAGTATGGTGTCAACATCCTCTAGGGTATTTCCAGCCGTATGTGCAACCGTGCTAAGTGCCCTTTCAGGACCACAATTCTCCCTAATCGACCTGACTAATGCACCATAGCAGAATAGCGTGATCTCCCTAGCCTTAGCGAATAATGTGAGCCTAATCTGCTGGGCGTATATATCCATAACCCTCCTAGCGAATGGATCAACCCACCCCCCATAATTCTTTCCGGGCTTAACATTCTCAAGATAGCGCATGATCAGATAGCTTTGGTATGGCTGCAGATGCTGGTAGGTATGCTCAGGATCCCTAGTTTCGGTTCCCGTATATATCATGTCGAAAATCTTTGATTCCACATCTAGGTTATAACCTAGGAATTGATAGTGCTCATACCAGTTTGGGTACTTAATTATCAGGTTAACTTTCGGGTTAACGCCCTTTGCAGCCTTAATTATCTCCTTAGCCGCCCTCACCAGTATCTTTAGCCGGTAGCTTGTCCAGCTCTCCTCACCCTTCTCTCTAATACACGTCTCGCATTTGCAGTTTGTGAAGAAGAAGTCGTCTATAATTATCTCGTCGAATAACCCGGCCGTATAGGCAAATATCTCCTTAAGCTTCTCTACATGCTCTGGGTTAGAGTAGCAGAATGTTTGCATCCACTCCCTCTCATTCATAACCGGACATATGCCGCCAGAAGCCCTAATGCCCTTATCCTCAAAGAAAGCCTTAATTCTCAAAAGTTCTTCCTTATCGGCTAGGATCATGTCGCGGAAGGTTTCAATATACACCTTGTTAAATTTGATGAATCGAGATATCTCATTAAATGATTTCTCAAGCCATACTGGGTCAGCCATTCTAAGCACATCGTAAACATTGCAGTAGATTGCCACACCAAAACTTCTATAACCTTCTTCGCGAGTGGACATATAGACCCCCACATACGCTTAATCAGTTTAGTGGATTATCCAAGCCTTTCTCGTTAAATAAGCCTTTCCTAAAAGCGTGAGGCACCATAATAGTTTCCGAATATTTTAAGTGTCAGTCTCGCATCTAATAATTTAACTTAACATTTTGAGTGCATTATTATGAGCGTATCTGTGGTGAAAGATTTAACGAGTAAGCGCGGCGTTAGAAGAGCATTGGATCTAATCAGAGGGGATGTTCACAGGGTGCTTCCAAGTAATGCTAGGATACTTATTAAGCCTAACTTTGTGAGCGCATATGACCCCCTATCAGCAACTCCCGTGGAGTGTGTGGATGAGATTCTGAAGTTTCTATTGGACATGACAAACCCTAAAGAGATAATGGTTGCAGAGTCTCCGACCATAGGGAGATTTAATGATGCGGTAAAATCGTATGGTTATGAGAGGCTGAGGGAGAAGTATGGTGTTGAACTATGTGATCTAGAGGAGCATGGATATGAAATCGTTGAGGTGGAGGATGATAGGGGTCTGCCCCTATCCCTACCTATATCCAAGCTTGTGCTTGAGTCCGACTTCAGAGTTTCACCCGTTAGGCCGAAGACCCACGATGTTGTGATCGTTACGCTAGCCATAAAAAATATGGTTGTGGGCTCAATTAGGAGGGGGTATAGGCGGCTTATCCATAGGGGATACTGGCAAATAAACTACCTCATTGCCAAGATAGCCACAAAGGTTATGCCCCACCTAGCAGTCGTGGACGGCTACGAAGCAATGGAGGGAGATGGACCTGTTGGCGGCGAATTAAGGAAGTGGGGTGCATACTTCGCCTCCATAAATCCAGTATCCCTAGACTCAATTGTGGCGCTGGCCATGGGCTTTAACCCAGGCGACATAGGATACATATATCTCCTATCGAAGTGGGGTTACGGCGAAATAGATCCCAAAAAGATAAATGTTGTTGGGGATGACTTGAGCACCATTATAACGGCTTTTAAACCTCATAGGGACTTTAAAAGGCAGCTTGAGTGGAAGAAGCACTTAAGAATGGATTAATTTTCTATCCCTCAAGACTCAGCGAGATGCTTCGACTTCATTTTTTGGACAGAATATTTGTCCTTTTTCATGGGAGCAGATATGCTAGATGCCCCTTTATCCGGGCTTCCTAGGAGAATTTTTAGGAGGCTTCATGAAAATATGAGATGTCTGGTTTTTGGATAGAAAAAATGTCTTTTGATCGATCTGGCTGGAGGAGCCTAGCACTCTATCACTTCAAATCTTATGTTACTCTCCTCATCCTTATGGATGGAGTAGTCATCAACGTTTTCTATTCTCTTAAAGACCCATTTATAGGGGAATNGGAGGAGCCTAGCACTCTATCACTTCAAATCTTATGTTACTCTCCTCATCCTTATGGATGGAGTAGTCATCAACGTTTTCTATTCTCTTAAAGACCCATTTATAGGGGAATTTAGCCGCTAAAATAGCTAGCCTAGTTGGGTACGCCTCAAACATATCTAGGAAGTCGAATAATTTCTTCACTTGATCTTTTGGGAAGTAGGCTCTCTCAGCGTTCGGTGCCTTAACCTCAAAGGCTAGCACACAATTCCCCCTAGTTGCGAAGACATCTGGTAGTGGTTCATTACTTGGTGCTGAGACTGGAACCCTAACTGACTTAAAGCCCATATCACGAAGCCTCTTAACTAGGTCCCTCTCAGCCTGATATCCGCGCTTCCTTATCCGCTTAATCTCTTTTATCGTTAGGATTCTGCCGCGCCTACCCTTACCCTTCCGCTTGCTTTTTGCGGCTAAATCCCTCAAAGACATTTCTGGCCACCTTTTTAAGCGCCTCTATTAATAGTCTCCTATCTTCTTTCTTCAAGGGGTCTTATGGCCAGCCTTATTAAATCCATGAGCCAGTCCGAGAATGTTTTTGCATTAGCATACTTCTGATACTTCTTTTTATATGGGACCTTAGATATCATGTGCATCTCAAGCATCTTCCTCACATAATATTTCGCTGTTGAGCGCGGTATGCCAGCCTCCTTCGCTAAATCACCGCTCGTGAATACCATACCTAAGCGTGAATAAGCCTTTATAACTTCTGCTGGAAAGGGCATGGACACATTAACTATCCTAATTAGCTCCTCACTTAATTGGGACATTTTTCAGCCTCCATTTTGGATTAAAAAATTACCTTAGAAAACTAATAAAACTTCCGCAATAGGATGAGAAAATGAAGGCAGCCTTCTACATGCCAATTTAGTCCAAGAAAAACGCATTACCAACCTTTTTCTTACGTCTTCACCGGCCAGTTCATTCGTGCGTTGTAGTCATGCCCACATTTTATGGACTGTTAAATTGGCCGAAATTCATTTTCTAGAGTCAAAAATTCATTGTATCTTTTTTGGTCTTATTTATTATCTATTAAACGTAAATGATGTGGAAGTTGTTTACTTCGTCGAGGTGAACCATAATATTTTGGAGGAAGTCTCTGAGTTGTAGGATGGGGACTATTGGTGTTCTCTCATAGAATTTTTGTTGGGCTGGTAGGAGCGATAGTATTATTGGCATGAAGTATGCGTGCTCCCATCCGGCAATGCCAATCTTATTTCTCATGCCCCTTGAGGCTTCAGCAAGTGCTTTAGTCCTCTCAATCTGGCTCTTTGCGGCTTTAATGCTTGCGGAGCCGCTCCACTTCTGATGCCAATGCTTGCAGTCTGCTGATATCACAAGCGGCTTCTTAAGCCCAATTATATCTATCTCCCACCTTTTCTTTAACCAGGTGAAGTGGAAATTCCTCTTAACACTAAAACCATTCGCCTCAAAAGC
>JAGTQA010000071.1 GCA_018396975.1 Candidatus Bathyarchaeota archaeon
TATCGCCCACCGGGCTCAATGGTTGCTCATGCCGCCAAGGAGATAGAGAAGGAAGTAAAGCCAGACTCTTTAATGGAGTCTTTCCTAAATTCCGCCAAGAAACAGATTGAGAATAACATATATTATAGGCTTAGTAAGGCCGGCATATGTAAATTTGGTAACGATTACGCCCTAGGACTCAGATGGCTCAGGCATTTAGGCTTCGTTCAGGTTTCAACAAACCCTGTTTTAGCAGCGGCGGCCTATAGTGACGACCCAACCCTCTGGGGTGGCTATAGGGGTGAGGATTTATGCCCAGACTTTAAAACTGTAATTGAACAGGATAGGGAGCTACTTGAGAGGCCAGATGCATATGGGGATGAGTTGGCCGCTAGGGGAGTTGAGGTCAGCATATGGCCAAACCTTGCCGTGTTCAGGCCAATAGCTATAGCGTCAAACATGCGCCATGGCCTAGTCAGCCTCCAGCTGAACCCAACGATAGCAGATGACTACGAAAGAAGTCTTAGGGAGGCTCTAAAAATATACTCCGATGCCGAGGAGTTCCTGAGAAAATATGATTACTATCTTCTGTGGGGCTACTCCCCATATATTGAGCGTGGTAGACCAAATATTGTCTTTAAGGTGGCTGGTAGCTCTCCGGCAGCTATAGAGTTAACGCGGAAGCTTGAAAGTCTCGGAATAGGCACAAACAACACCGTGACATTTACTGTCTCCCAAGAAGTAGAGTTGATATTGGCGAAGATAGAGGGACGGTCTGAGGCCGTTAGGAAGGGCATATCCCTAACAACGGTTTATGAAACGAACATGGGTGGAAGACTCGACGACCACATAAGGGAGGTTCAGGCCGAGGATCTCGTGAGAAAAGCGCTTGAAAGAGTGGAGGATAAAGAGGGGGCCCTAAAAAGACTCGCTGAGGCCCTAGGCGCATGGGATGCGGCTAGGAATGAGGAAAGCTTAGATGATAAGATAAGAGTTATTTGCAGCCGACACTTTTTAAATCCGCTAAGTAAAGGAGCATTCGTAGATTTTCTTGCGGAGTGCGGGGTGCCCTCCACCTCTAAAGAGGAGGTTACCAAATACCTATCTAGGCTTGAGGAAGATATAGGTTACTGCGGCATTCTTGTAACCAAAAGAGTTTATGAGATTTTCTTCAGTTCAGAGAATAGGCTTAAGTGGCTAAAGTATATCCGGTCAAAGTATGGACTTACATTGGAGCAGGCGGAGCATGTTCTTCTAGGAATAGATATTTTACCAGCCTCGAAGAGGAGGCCTAAGGAAACACTCTTAACACTATCAAGCCTCAACATGACGCACACGGAATTCCCAAATCATCAGATGAATGTTCTGCTTGAGAGTTTAGGAGAGTCTTTCAGGATTAAAGATTATCAAGAGTCGGTCTTGGCTGATGTTGATCCAGATATAGCTCGCAGATTAATGGATGGATCTAAGGTAGCCGCTAAAGAGTTTATAAAGGCTTATGAGTTGACGAGTGAGCAGGTTAATGTTTTAAGGGAGGTTGGCATCGCAAATCCGGAGAAGTATGGGTTTAGGGGAATTAAGCCGTCAGAGTGGGGCCTTTTTGGAGCGACCGTGAAAACTATGGAGGAGTTTATGAGGAGCTACGAGATGTTTAAGAGGGCGTGTATAGAGTATGCCTCTAGGTTTGCTGGGAAGTAACGGAAATCCTCCAATAGCCCCGAATCGTCTACTCATTTCCCACCACTTTTAAAATGCTCATCATCTCAGATTTTGAAGAGTGTCTTGGCGTTCTTTGATAGGATGCGCTCCGCCACCTCCTTTGCAACCTCAACCGTGTAGAGGTCTTTTTCGACCATATAATTGAGCGCTTCGGCCGTGATCTTACGTGCTAATGCTGACTTGCCATATATCCACTCTAATACATACGCGTCACTGAAGAAACCACATATCTTCCCCATGGGTAATAGCTGAATCCTCTCGAGCATATGCTGCATTATGCTTTCTGGGAAGAAGCAATACCACCAATAGCCATCCAGATAAACGTTTGGGTAGTTTTTGGCTATAACCGTTAGCTCATGGGATTGAAATCTATAAGCAGATATTAAATGGAAGTCAACATCGCTATATTGGTGGAAGAAGAAGCATAAATGCTCTAAACCCTTCTGCCTAAAGCATACAGCCGAGTCTGGCGGTGAGGCGCCGGGTAAATCTCTGGCAACTCCAATCATTATCTGGATTGGAAGATTATACTCCCGACATAGGTCGAGGACAGCTGATAGAGCCGCGGATCTCAGATGGACCCTTTCGGCTCCAGATAGTGGCTTACCAGCATACATCTTAACATAAGCCTCGTCGCCTAAACCTTTATACACAGGCCTATAAATCTCTGAGCTCTGAAGTGAGACAGCTACTGAGACAGCAGAAGTGCTGAAGGCCTTAAGTCTCTCCGCAAGTAAATCCCTAAACCCCTCAAATGTTTGGGCAGAGCCCCCAGAGACCTTCTCAAGCTTCCTCACGGAGTCCAATGATATGCCGCCTACAAGGGGATCTAGCCTCATGGAGGCTACATATATGCTCCTATCGAATTCAGGCTTAAACTCGGCCAGTGGATTTACGGTCAGAAAGATCTTTTCTAACAAAATCTTCTCCAGGATTTTTCTAGCCCAGTTCGGCTTAGAGGCCCTCTCCACGATTGCTTCTTTAAGTTTGGGCCAGTTGCTTGGCTCCGGTTCCTCATGAAAATCGTATAGGTCGTTAAGTATGCGCTTAAGGCACCAGTATGTGGTGGTATTCCGTATAAGCCTGAAATGCTTGATTAAGTCGCCAACTGGATCCGCGCTTTTAGCCCTAATCTCATTGACGGGTATGCCAATAGACCTAATCTCGGTCGCAATATAATGGTATAGCATGATCTGGGAGGGNCTTGATTAAGTCGCCAACTGGATCCGCGCTTTTAGCCCTAATCTCATTGACGGATATGCCAATAGACCTAATCTCGGTCGCAATATAATGGTATAGCATGATCTGGGAGGGGTCCCTAGCCACAGGGTTTTTCGGATCTATATGTGTATGAATATCAACTAGGGGAATATCATTAATGAAGCCCTCTAAGCTCAATTTCGACCCGCCCTTTTTACAAATTAACTATTTGAAAACGAGATTAAAGACTTATCACGGTAAACGTAGCTTAGATACCTCCCTATCTTCCGGAATAGCCTCTCCCTCCTAGTCCACCAAATATGATTTCTTATAGCAATGGGAATATCTCCTGTAAACTGAGGTCAGGGAGCATTCTCGGAGGAAGTTTATACGTGGCCGAAATAACCTGTATGCTGCAATTAATTTTAAGCAGGATAATTATATTCTTGATTTATTTCGCCGTATCTTGCTTTAAGGAATACGCTAATACTCCGCCAGTCATCTAATATCTTAGGCCATAGCTCACTAAATACGTACTTCTCAACATAATCCTTCATCGCCCTTTCACGCCTAACTTTTCCCTCACGTCGATTAATGGATATGAGGCTGGCCCTATGTAGATACTGGAGGCTGTGATAAATCTCCTCTGGATTAATGGAATAAGATACTGCGCTCTCTAAATCGCTGATCAGGGTGTTTATAGGTATCTCGTCCTCACATCTCAGACAAATCATCGCTACAACATCCTGAGTCACCCTCATAGTTCTGCTCAAGTGCAGTCCAATCCCCCTAGATGGTATTAGTACCTGCTCTAGTCGGTGCCCATACCTTCTATAGAACCAGTTCTTAGCAGCTTCAACTAGTGTCAGATATGTACCTATTATAGCAGCCAATGCAAAGTAAAATTCTATTGGGGGCTGAACAAACTTGAAGACTGCTCCCAGCCAGGTGTATGGCAGCGCTAGGGCGAGGATTATTATAGACGCGCTTGTGAGGATCAAGACTTTGCTAGGCCTACTCCTATAGAATGGAGAGAGTCTCGTCCTTATGATGAAGACTACTAGCGTCTGGGTTAATAGGGATACTAGGAACCACGCCGTCTGGAAAAGTGATTCTGCGGCTCTAAAGATTAAGAGCATTATAAGAAACGTTAGGAGGTCGAAGATTGAGCTTATTGGCCCAAAGACCACCATGAATCTTCTAATGAAAAATATATCCCACCTCTTAGGCTTCTCTAGGTATTCCCTGTCAACTTCATCCAGCGGGACAGCTGTTTGAGTCAAATCGTATAGCATGTTGTTTAGAAGTATTTGTATCGGGAGCATTGGTAGAAACGGTAGGAATAGTGAGCCTATGGCGACGCTGAACATGTTTCCAAAGTTTGAGCTAACGGCCATTAAAATGTACTTCATAGCGTTGCCGAAGGTTTTCCTACCCTCTAAAACGCCATCATGGAGTATGGTCAGATCGTTCTCTAGGAGGATTATGTCTGCAGCTTCCTTCGCAACATCAACCGCGTTATCTACAGATATGCCGACATCAGCATTCTTCAACGATGGCGCATCATTAATACCATCACCGAGGAAGCCAACTACATGTCCATTAGCCCTCAGAGCACTTATTATCCTATTCTTCTGAGCCGGCGTTATACGGCAGAAGACATTTACCTCCTCAACAGCCCTCGCTAAAGCGTCATCATGCATATGCTCGATTTCATCCCCGCGAAGAAGCCCCTTAATGTCGAAGCCTAGGTACTCGCATACTTTCCTAGTAACGAGTTCGTTGTCGCCAGTAAGTATCTTCAGCTCTACACCCGCCTCATTTAAGAGCTTTATCGCCTCCCTCGCAGTCTCTTTGGGCGGGTCAAGGAAGCCTATAAAGCCTAGGAAAACCATTTCGCTCTCATCGCTGACAGAATATATGGGCTTATATTCCCTCAGGCGCTTATATGCTACGCCCAAAACCCTATAGCCCTCGGCGCTCAGCTCAAGATATTTCTGCTCAATCTTTTTTCGGGTCTCTTCAGTTAAATCGGATACTACGTCGTCTAGCTCATAGAATAAGCATATCTTTAGGATCTCCTCTGGCGCGCCCTTAGTGATCATGTAGCGCTGGTCTTCATGCTCAATGACTATGGAGAGGCGCTTGCGTATGAAGTCAAATGGTATCTCATCAATCTTCCTATAACCCGCAATATCTATGTTCTTGTATGCTAGCACAGCTTCATCGAGGGGGCTTCTTAACCCAGTCTGATAATAACTATTTAGGTATGAGTATAGTAGCACTTTCTCGCTTTCTCTTCCGTTAACGTCAACGTGGAATATTAACCTTATCTTGTTCTCCGTTAATGTCCCAGTTTTATCCGTGCATAAGACATCCATGCTCCCAAAGTCCTGTATTGACGCTAAGCGCTTAATTATAACCTTCTTTCTAGCCATATCTATGGCGCCCCTCGACAGATTTATTGAGATTATCATTGGTAGAAGCTCCGGGGTTAAACCAACAGCCAATGAGACCGCGAAGAGAAGTGACTCAAGAACATCCCGCTTATAAAGCGCATTTATGAAGAAGATGAATAGGACGAGTAGAAAAGTCGTCTCCATAATCATGTAGCCGAACCTTCGTATGCCCCTCTGGAACTCCGTCTCAGGGCCTCTGGCGGCAAGCGCCCTAGATATCCGCCCGTACTCCGTCTGCCCTCCGGTCCTCACAACCACAGCCATCGCGGATCCGCTAACAACAGACGTGCCCATAAAGAGATAATTGCTCCACCCAGTGATCGGAAGATCGCCCGATTTGAGGGGCGTGGGCGTCTTCTCGACTGGAAACGACTCTCCAGTTAAAGCTGATTGGTCAACAAATAGATCTTTTGCATTTATCACCCTAGCATCGGCTGGCACAATATCCCCGGCTGATAAAAGTATTATGTCGCCCGGAACAATCTCAGTTATCTTTACTTCGCGCTTAACCCCATCCCTAATGACAGTGGCTGTAAGAGCAACTCTCTCCCTAAGCAACTCAGCGGCTCTCTCAGCCTTATGCTCCTGATAAAAATCTAGAAGCGTGCTCATAATAACTATAGAGAACACTATTGTAGCGCTCTCGCGCTCGCCTAGAAAATAGGAAATTAAGCCAGCAATCAATAATATAATTGTTAAGGGATTTCTAAAATGGTATAAAAATTCTATTATGAGAGACTTTTTCCTCCTCTTAGCAACTTCATTATAACCGAAAACTTTAAGGCGTCTCTCCACCTCCTCAGAAGATAACCCGGATAGAGAAGAGCCTAAGCGATCTAGGAGAGCATCAACTGGTAAAGTAAGAACATCAACTATGCTCATTTCGCTTCCACAGGCTTCCCCATCTTTTCAGCTTCTTGCCCAGCTATTTGCAGAGAAAGCTGTGTTTCATATTCCCTCAACATTTTAACCACGGGGTTTTCTAGGTTGATTTTATATAGTTTTGCCCTACCTATCTTCCTTGAAACCTTAACAATCCCATAATTTTCTATGTCTTTGAAGTATTTGTAGAAGGTTTGCTTGCTCATCCCTAAAGCCTCTATCACTTCCTTTTTGGTGAAGTCAAACAGCGGGTTATCTAGGAAAAAGTCTATTATTCTAAGCTTAGGCGAATCTCCAAACGTCTTCAATAAGATGGATTGATGCTCCTTTTTAGTGTAAAGCTCTTCAGGCATAGTTACCCTAACTTTATATTGAAGAGGCAAGTATTTAAGTATTTAACTTCCAAAGGTATCATAAGTGAACCTTAATGAGAAGACATGAATTAACTGATGCTGAGATTAAAGCAGACATAATGAATAGGCTTCTCAGAAGAAATTGCTGGGGTGCAAAATACTTTCCAATAGACACGCTTGTTAATTGGTTGGCTAAGCAGATAAAGAGGAATGGGAGAAGAGTCAAAGATTGCATAGAGGAGCTAGTTAGGGAAGGATACGCCCTATTCCATAAGAGGGGTGAAGCAATCTCCCTAAACCCGGCAAGAAGCAGAGAAATCATAGAATATATTAAGGCGGTTTCAGAATAAACAGGAAAATTCTGCGCTCATCAATTCTATTTTTAGGTTAGGAATCCTTTATAATTTGAGGGCTTAAGACCTACTTTGTTATAAATTTCACAAAACATCAATGATAGGGGAGAAGTACTAATAATTGCGAACTCATCCTTTACGAGGGCAACAGGAAGAGGTAGTTTAACAGCACTCTTTTAATTCTCTTTGTGAAATTCTTACCTAGAGGAATACACCATTACCCATACTGGTCAAAAGTCTTTCAATTCTCTTTACTTTATCTGCAAATGGGATATTGAAGCCTCGGGCGGGCTTTGAACCCGCGACCCCCGCCTTTCTGGGAACTTTACCAAGGCGGTGCCCTAACCGGGCTAGGCCACCGAGGCTCTGCTTTTTCTAATAAATTTCTT
>JAGTQA010000021.1 GCA_018396975.1 Candidatus Bathyarchaeota archaeon
GACATATATAAGCTGACTCCTGAGAGGAGGAGGGCGCTTGGCATAGGTGAGCTGCCAACCACGCTGAAGGAAGCCATTGATGAGATGAAGAGTGATGAGGTGATCCACCGAGCCCTTGGGAGCCACATATTTGACACATTCATCGAGTATAAGATGAATGATTGGCATCAGTACTGTCTCTACATAACGCCATGGGAGATAATGAAGTATCTTGACTATTGAGGGGGTTTAACCCGATATATGAAAAGTAAGGTTAAATTGCGTGGGAGGTGTGAGTAATGTTAAGGGCATATATATTTATTGAGACAAAACCCGGGACATCATTAGAAGTAGTTAAAAGGATAAAGAGCACCGTTAAGGAAGTTGTCCAAGCCGACGCAATATATGGGAGGTTTGATGCGATCGTCATAATTGAGGCGCCCAATCTGGAGAGCATAAACGAGATACTATATAAGGTTATTGAAAGAGACCCAAACATCGTGCATACCGAAACATCTCTAACATTAACCGAGATTGAATAGCATGAAATTTGGGGTTAAGGGCAGATGAGCGCGGTCAAAGATCTTAGAAGAAAGGCTTTGAGGGCTTTCGTCCTCATTAAAATGAAGCCCGGAACATCAGAGGAGATTGTTAGGTCTAGGCGGATAAAGGGTGTTAAGATGGCTAATTCGGTTCTTGGAAGATATGATGCCGTAGTTGTTATAGAAGCCTCAAGCCTCAAAGAGCTCCAGAAGATAATTTACGAGATGGTCGAGCAGCATCCTAACGTTGTCCACACCGAGACATTAATCTCAATATTCCATCCACCAAGCTCAAACCCAAATCCAGAATAGTAGCCGGAAATGGGGCGTGGGAAGAAGGTGAGCTCAGATATAATTAGAAAGATGGCCTTCGAGGACCTATACTTTAGGTTGCCCCTGAAGACCGAGCCTATAATCGATGATACAACACTTAGGGATGGTATACAGATGCCGGGGCTAGCAGTTTCTCCGGAGGATGCTGCTGAAATAGCCCGCCTACTCGATGAGATTGGTGTTGAACGTATAGAGTTACATCATTATCAGAAGCCGGATAAGGAGGCTGTTAAATTAATACAGAGGATGGGTTTGAACGCCCGCCTAGCCGGATGGTGCAGGGCTGTTAGGGAGGATATAGATGATGCGATAGACTGCGGTTTCGAGGAGGTTGGGATATCACATCCAGTATCCTATATACATTTTAGGGCTAAGTGGCCGAATAAAACCCCAGATGAGCTTCTAAATAGGGTTGTTGAGGTCGTTGAGTATGCCGCCAAAGACCATGGATTAAGAGTCTTCGTTCACGGTGAGGATAGCACTAGGGCTGATTGGGAGTTCGAGAAAAAGTTCATTAACGCTGTTGCAGATGCGGGGGCTGAATGCTATAGAATATGTGATACGGTCGGTGTTGGCCTCTCCGATCCCAACGCGCCTCTGCCAAACGGTATTCCAGCCAAGGTTAGGGCCATAAAATATGAGACGAAGATAAGGGATATAGAGATTCACGCCCACGATGACTTCGGAAATGCTGTGGAGAATACTATTGCAGCTGTTAGGGCCGCATCTGGATTATGGGATAGGATATATCTGAGCACAACCTTCCTAGGAATAGGTGAGAGGGCTGGAAATGCTGAGACAGAGAAGGTTATAATGAACCTCTACATGCACTACGGCGTTAAAAAGTTTGAGGGAAGAACTCAGAAGTTAACTGCCCTAGCAGAGCTAATAAGCAGAGCAACCGGCTATGTTGTTCCACCAAACAAGGCAATCGTCGGAGCCTATGCTTTCGCCCATGAGTCCGGCATACACACACATGGCGTCCTGAATGATCCAAGAACATATGAACCCTATCCTCCGGAGCTCGTTGGAAACGTGCGCAGACTTACAATAGGCAAACATTCTGGAAAAGCAATAATTAGGCACAAAATTATTGAGATTACTGGTAAAGAGCCTGACACGGAGTCTCTCATGAGGGTTGTCGAGGAAGTCAAGAGGATCTATGAACATGGGAGAAAAGCCTCGCTGAGGGAGGAGGAGTTTAAGAGAATACTCAGGGACATCGGGCTAATCTAGCATAATATTTCGCTAAGTTTCCTTGCGGCCAAAACCATATTCCTAAGTTTTCTAATGGCTATTTCATAGCCCCTCTCTCTAGAGCCCTCAACAATAAGATTCCTAAAACCGCAGTCTGGTGTGAAGATTAGGCAGTCACCATAATCCTTAAACCTTAACATCAGCTCTAGAATCTCCTCTAAACTCTCTATTCTTGGATTCCTACTTGACACGCAGCCAACCGAAAGTATCTTTCCACTCTCCCTTAAGTCCCTAGGGCTATAAACCTCTATATTCTTTGGCGAATCGTGAAATTCATGGCTTAAAAAATCTAGGCTAGTCTTTAGGAGAATACTGGCCAGCCTAGGTGAGATCCTACCACATATATGCGTTCCAGTCGGCTTATTTCCACATTTCTCCCTCAAAATGTTAAATACCTCTATAATGTCATCCTCAGTATACTTGAATGGTATTCTCGCCCCAACAATAACCCCTAAAATCGGCTCATCTATGGAGATCATGCTTGCATATCTTGATGCAACCTCAAATGTCCTAGATACTATCTGCGCGATAAGCCTCACAAGATTAATATCTGACAGAGCAGTGTTTAGGGGGAAAATCCCCTCCCCAACCTCTATATAGGATGCCAATGTGAACGGCCCAGTTATAGCGGCCTTAATCTTAACATTTAGATTCCTCTCTTCAATATATTTAACCGCCCATAGGAGCGGCTCTAGCCCCGGAGGCTCAACGTCAACATTTATCTCCTTAGTAGCCAGCCTATATCTGCCATCCCTCCATGTTATCCCACAATCTTGGCTTACAAGATCGTCTAGAAACTGCTTGCCCATCTCAGTTAACTGTGGGTAGGCTGGAAAGTCTATTCCCAAGCTAATCAAATCCTTTAAGCACCTCTCCCTATTAGCCTCAGAATCCTCAAGGGGAAAACTTCCAATAGTCGATGTGAGAAATCCCCTTAAAATCATAGAGACATCACCATAAAATCAAATCTAAGAGAATAGTGTCCGTCAAGCTTAAAGTTCTGCCTAGAGATCCTCTATTTCATCCGCGCCCTCTAAATCCCCAAGATCCTTAAGCATCTCAAAGCCTTCTAAGCATATCTCGCTCCCGCACCGCTTGCAGACAATCAACAGATCCTTAAGCCTTCCCTCCTCATCAGTTCTAACGTCTATTATCTCGTAGACTAAGCCGCTCTCATCATCCGGCGATATTATGCTTCCACATGATGGACAGGGGAAATCGCCTTCCCCCTCAATCTTCGTTAAATCTATTCTGTAGAGCAGTTTTTTCGACATTTCCCCTCAACATATTCTTCTACAATCTCCTTAAAAATCTTATAGAAACAATAATAAAGCGTACATAAACGATCTCGGAAAACTGTAAGAGCAGTATTTACGTAAGCTAGACGCCCCCAGATCTGAAGCCTCCTAAAACCTCCTTATGAAAACCTTGACATCGCTTACCACACCATATTCTGCCGACAAATCCATCGTTAGATAAGCTGCGTGAGTATTATAGTAGGGCGCCCCCTTCCTACTGAATAACGTTAGAATCTTATCGCCATGGTCAATTTTATATCCATTATCAGCTGGCTCATGGCCCCTAATCAGGAACTTGACACCCACAATTCTAAGGAAATTTATCGTGACATCCTCACCGAAAATGTATCCCGCTCCTCTAGGGGAAGGATATTTACCGCTTATGCCATCCACCGGATCGCTCCACAATATTTCTTCAAGATGGCTTTTTAAGGGATGCTTTTCATATGCGAATGCTACATCCTCTAAACTCTCAGCCTCGCTCGGCACGCCTCCATGGAGCGCCATGAATTTTCCCTCTAGGATTGCAGCCGTGTAAAAGCGCCTAAAGAGTCCGCTGAGCTCCCTATATACTCTCAGCCCCTCTTGACCGAATTTCCGCTTTAGGTGATAGGGGAGGTCGTGGGGGTAAGCGAGTATATCCTCCGGCCCCTCATGATTTCCCTGGAGTAGAATAACCCTCTCTGGGAAGGACTCTTTTAGTGATAAAACCACATAGTATACTTCCGGCGAGTAAAATCCCCTATCGCCATAATCTCCAAGAAATATTAGGTAGATATCTCTTCCAGCCGATGCCTTCTCAATAAAGGCGCTCTCCGAAAGTATATGCTTTAGGCTTGAAAGGTCTCCGTGAATATCTCCTATCACTATTGCCTCACCATGATTGGGTAAATAGACTAGCCTACCCCTAACCCTTAATCTTCCAGCAGCCCCATACTCGTCATCCAATATTTGATTAACCCGATTTATAAGGTTGAGAAAATCCTCAGACTCAGCCCTTAAAGAGTTTCTAACTAAGCTGTCAATATCCATGATGCCGCCTCAACTATGTCAAGAATATATTTAAGCCATACTTTTATTCTTTAGTTGATTCCAGGATGGTGGTGATGCGCTACTCATGGCCATCGAGAAAGTTAGTTTTGAAGAGACCCTTAAGAGGGGGGTTGTTGAAAGGGGATTATGCGTTGGATGTGCGGCCTGCGTCATATCTTGCCCATTCAATTGTCTCGAATATGCTGATCATGGCCCTAAGATAATCAGCGAATGTAAAGTTTGTGGTATATGTGCCCGTATCTGTCCAAGATTCAACCTATCACTTCCATCCTTAGAACGTATCGTCTTCGGAAGAGAGCGCCGCAACGAGGAGGAGTTTGGGATTTACAAGCGGATTCTAGTGGCCCAGACGACAAGTGATGAGGTGCGGGCGGTTTGTCAGGATGGTGGAGTTGTAACGTCTCTCCTAATTTCTGCGTTTGAGGAGGGCATAATTAGTGGTGCTGCCGCCTCCCATGAAAGTGTAAAAGAGCCGTTGAGGGCCGCCCCAAAATTGGCGCTCTCAAGGAGCGAATTGCTAGAATGCTCTGGGACTAGATACACTTACTCGCCGAATCTCCTTGCACTTAAAGAGGGCGTTCAAAAGAAAATTGGAAAGATAGCCTTTATTGGAACACCCTGCCAAATCCATGCCCTGAGGAAAATTCAGGCATTTCCACTAAAGAAGTATGCTGACGCAGTAAGTTTCTCTGTGGGTCTCTTCTGTAGTGAGAGCTTCACTTATGATGGGTTGGTAATGGGCTTTCTCCATGGAAAGATGGGTATTAGGCCGGAGGATGTTGCAAGAGTTAACATAAAGGGTAAAATGCTCCTCAAGATGAAAAGTGGTGAGGTTATAGCGCTACCCATTAAGGAGATTAGGGAATACGCTTGCAGCTTCTGCAGTGCGTGTCCAGACTTTTCAGCTGAACTAGCCGATATATCTGTTGGTGGATTAGGGCTTGAGGGTTGGTCACTTACAGTAATACGTACAGATGTTGGCGATGAAATATTTCGGAGGGCGGAGTCTAAGGGTGCGATTAAAGCGAAGCCCCTAGAGGATAAGAGAATTCTTGATTTACTCATCAGGATGTCTAGGAGGAAAAGGGAGAACCTAATAAAGTCTCCTTCTTAAGGTGAGTTAGAGCTGAGGAAATTATTGTTTTTCCTTATTTGTTGTTTGCAACGAGTAGGTTCATTCCACTTATCATCGCTTTAACGCTTGCCATAACAATATCTTCATGCACTCCCATAGCCGTAACTATGCGGTCTCCCTTGCTCAGTTTAACTATGACCTCAACGACAGCGTCCGTTCCTCCAGTTATTGCATTAACGTGATACTCATCTAATCGGATCGGCTCTATTGCCAATATAGCCTTTCTGATAGCATTCATTGCCGCATCAACCGGTCCAACGCCCGTTGCAGCCTCAATCAGCACTTTTCCATTAAAATTGAGTCTAACAGATGCCGTTGGGGTTACGTGATCTCCTGTCACCACCGTTAGCTCCTCAAGCTTTATGGGCTGGATGGATGGAATTCCCATAACTGATTCGGCTATAGCCTTTAAGTCGGCGTCCGTAACCCTCTTCCCCTTATCGCCTAAAGCCTTAACCCTCTGAAATATCTCCTTAAGCTGATCTTCTGTTGGGTGTAGGCCCATCTCTTCTAGGGCAGCCCTAATCCCATGTGAGCCAGCATGCTTACCAACAACCAGCCTCCTCACCCTACCAACAATCTCGGGTGGTATGGCCTCATATGTTGAGGGATCGGCCAGTATCGCATGGGTATGTATGCCCGACTCATGAACAAACGCGTTTTCACCAACAATTGCCTTATTAGGCTGCACTGGTATGCCAGTTAATCTTGAAACAAGCAGCGAAGTATCATATAATAGTTCGGTCCTCACCCTCGTGCTAACATTATATTGGAGTTTCAGGGCTACAACAACCTCCTCGAGGGCGGCGTTCCCAGCCCTCTCACCCAAACCATTAACGGTTACATGCGCCTCCTCAACGCCCGCTCTTAGGGCAGCTAGGGTATTCGCAACCGCCAAACCGAAGTCGTCATGGCAATGGACACCAAAGACAACATTCGGGAAATCCCTCTTTAGCTCCGAGAAGAAATTGTAGGATCTTTCCGGCGTTAGCACTCCCACAGTGTCTGGCGGCGTAATTCTATCGGCCCCGGCCGATAATGCAACCCTAATGGTTTCCTTGAGAAATTTTATATCGCTCCTAGTGGCATCTTCAGGACCGAACTCAACTATTAGGCCGTGGTCTTTGGCGTATTCCGTGCAATCCCCAATAATCTTTAGGACCTCCTCCCTACTCTTTCTGAGTTTATGCTCGATATGTATGTCTGATGCTGGTATAACTAGGAAGATTGAGTCCACATCACATTTTATGGCAGCATCTATATCGCTTCTAACGCCCCTAGCGAAGCTGCAGACCTCAGCCCTAAGATTCTCCTTAGCTATGAGCTTAAGGGCCTCCATCTCGCCCTCAGATGCCGCGGCGAAACCAGCCTCTATAACGTCCACTCCAAGCTCATCAAGCCTCTTCGCAATCAAAACCTTCTTTTCGGGCGTTAATGATACTCCCGGAGTTTGCTCACCATCACGCAAGGTTGTATCAAAAATCCTTATCTTACTAGCAAAGTTATTTTGGCGATTAGATAAAGCAATACCCCATTTTACAGCAACCTCAAAACCAAACAAGTATAAGCATTTAATATAAAAGACTTTCGGTTTCCAAAACTATATTACCGGGACCCCTCCTT
>JAGTQA010000060.1 GCA_018396975.1 Candidatus Bathyarchaeota archaeon
ATATCAGCAGTGCACCAAAATAGGTCGTCATCGTGGAGGTCAAAGTCCCATTTAGCCGTCCAATATGCTTGAACAGCGTAGCCGCCCACATGATGCTCAATCCCCTTAGGCTTGCCAGTCGTCCCACTCGTATACAATATGAAGTGTAAGTCCTCACTGTCCAGTATCTCAGGTTCACAGTATGGTTCAGCCTCCTTCATAAGATCATGCCACCAATAATCGCGCCCCTCAACCATATTAATATTTAAGCCATATTCCTTCCCAAGGCGCCTAACTACAATAACCTTCTCTATTGTTGTCCCCTCAACACCTACATCGGCATTAGCCTTAAGATTAATTATGCTTCCACGCCTATAGTATCCATCAGCGGTAATCAGCAGCTTAGCCTCAGCATCGAGCATCCTATCCTTAAGCGACTGCCCACTAAACGCTGAGAAGACGACGCTGTGCACTGCGCCTATTCGTGCACAAGCGAGCATTGCAATAATAACCTCTGGAATCATTGGCATGTATATGCCAACCCTATCACCCTTTTTTATGCCTAAACTCTTCAGGACATTCGCGAATTTATTGACCTCACGATACAAATCATAATATGTTAGGACCCTATGCGGCTCATTAGGCGGCTCAGGCTCCCATATTATAGCGGCCTTATTTCTACGCCAGCCCTCGATATGCCTATCAACCGCATTATAGCATATATTGAGTTTTCCGCCGACAAACCATTTATAGAATGGTGGTTCCCAAACATAAGTTTCGGTCCACTCTTTAAACCAAGTTATACCTTCCCTAGCGAGCTTAGCCCACCAAGCAACTGGGTCCCTAGCGGCCTCCTCATAGATTTTCTCGTCACTAATCCAAGCCCTCTTCTTCATCTCCTCGGACGGCCAGAAAATATTCTTCCTATTCGGATCCTCAACAACCCATTTTATGGACTTTCCTTTCATAGTGAAGCATCACTCCGCCAGGAATTTTATGGACATAATTTTAGAAAAATATAAACATTTTCCCTAACCAGAAAAGTCTTGGACGAAATTTTGTATTTAGAAACTCAGCCTCCCACTTTTTACTGGCGATTAACTTGAAAGCTGGCAGATAAGTTTAAATTTACTATTTGCATTGTTTCTCTGAAAGTTTAAATGTAATAAGGGCACTAATCTCAAAAGTAGTTTACTAGGTGTGGTGCAGTTTGGGCGAGAGTCTCGGTGGAGGCAAAGGTTCAGAGGAATGGGTTCCGCGCACCCGACTTGGCAAGATGGTGCTGGAGGGTAAAATATCTTCCCTAGAAGAAATATTTGCTAACGGATTTAAGATTAGTGAACCCCAGATAGTAAATATGTTAGTTCCAAACCTTGAGGAGGAGGTCATAAATATAAGCCTAGTCCAAAAGCAGACCGACGCTGGCGAGAAATCTAGGTTTAAGGCTATAGTCGCTGTTGGAAATAGGGATGGATATTTGGGTATAGGTTCAGGTAAGGCATCCCAAGTGCGCACAGCAATTGAGAAGGCGGCAAATGAAGCCCGACTAAACATAACAATTATACGTAGGGGTTGCGGGAGCTGGGAGTGCGGTTGCGGGCAGCCCCACTCCCTACCCTTCGAGGTCACTGGAAAGTGCGGTGCTGTCAGAGTTAAAATTTTACCCGGACCAAGAGGTTTAGGCTTAGTCGCTGGGGAGGTTGCGAAGGTTATTCTTAGGCTCGCTGGCATTAGGGACTGCTGGACGAGGAGTTATGGGCCGACCAGAACCGTCCCCTCATTCGCCTATGCGCTCTTCGACGCCCTAAAGAAAACATACGAGATTGTTACTCCACTGGATTGGGTGAGGTAGGTGGGTGTGGAAAAGGGGAGCAAATGCCTAGCCGTGGTCAGGGTTCGGGGTACTGTTAATGTTAGAGAGGATATTGAGGACACGTTGAGAATGCTTAATCTTAGCAGAAACTGTCATGCTACGCTCATAGATGATCGCCCATCCTACATGGGTATGCTTCAGAAGGTGCAGAACCACGTTACTTGGGGGGAGGTCTCAAAGGATATGATTGCCCTACTCCTTAAGAAGAGAGGGAGACTTGTTGGGAATAAGAAACTAACAGAAGAATACGTCAAGAAGATCGGTTTTGGCTCAATAGATGAACTGGCCGAAGCTATATACAATTTGAAGGTTGAATTTAACAAGCTTCCCGGAATAAAGCCCGTTTTCCGCCTTCACCCCCCAAAAAAAGGTTACGGGGGCAGTGTAAAAAAGAGCTGGAAGAGTGGTGGTGTGACTGGTTATAGGGGTGAGGCAATAAACGATTTACTTGAGAGGATGATATGATGCTGAGGAGGGAGAGATTGGATGCCGCATAAACTTAGGAAGATTAGGAAGAAGCGTGGGTCGAGAACATGCGGTTATGGTAGGGTTGGGCAGCATAGAAAGAGCGGCTCTAAAGGCGAGAGGAGGGCTGGTAGACACAAGCACTTATGGTCGTGGGTTTTAAGATATGAGCCAGACTACTTCGGTAACGTTGGGTTTGTCTCCCCAAAAAGTCTCAAAAGAGATATTAGATGCATAAACCTGAAGGAGCTTGAGGAGATAGCCATGAAAATAGCACCTAAAACTAAGAGGGGCGAGAAGATATTCATAGACCTAGAAGAGATGGGTTACACAAAGCTTCTGGGAGAGGGGAAAATAACATTACCAGTAAGGGTTAAGGTTCCATCTTATACTAAGGTGGCGTTGAGGAAGATTGAGGAGGCTGGTGGAGAAATAATATCGGCTGAAGAGACCGAGGAGATTGAAATTGCAAAGTGACCTAGCAAGGAAGCATTTTTAAGGGGAATACCCTAATTAATTGGGGAATGGTTTGAGGGGTAGATTGTGGCTGGCAGATTCCTAAGGGCTTTCCAGCCAATAATACAGTTTATTCCGGAGATTAAGGCACCTGAGCGGAGAGTTAGCTTTAACGAGAAGCTTCTATGGACCGCCCTAGCCCTAATAATATACCTAATTATGAGTGAGATACCACTATATGGTCTGGGTAAGAGTGAGGAGGTAATCTTTTACAGGGTGATCTTCGCATCGAGCAGGGGAACCCTCATGGAGCTGGGCATAGGCCCAATCGTCACGGCGGGCCTAATATTGCAGTTGCTTGCGGCATCAGGCTTCATCAGCGTCGACTTCTCCAATCCCGAGGATAGGTCGCTCTTCTCAGGAGTGAGTAAGGTCTTCTCGATAATCATGACTATTGTTCAAGCATCAGCCTACCTGCTGGGCGGCTTCTTTGGCAGTTTAGAGCCTAGGCAGGCAATAATAATATTTATACAGCTGATATTCGCGAGTATAATTGTTCTTCTCCTAGATGAGATGATTCAGAAGGGTTGGGGAATTGGGAGCGGCATAAGTCTCTTCATATTGGCTGGTGTATCTCAAAATATAATGATTGATTGCTTCTCAATATGGCAAGTGGAGAGGTATCCTTGGGGTATATTTCCGGCGATTATTACGGCGCTGGCAACTGGGGGTTCCATTAGCGAGCTACTCGTAAGGGCTGCGGGGAGCCCCAGCATACTAGGCCTAATATCGACTATGGGAATATTTCTCTTTTGCATTTACGCTCAAGGGGTTAGGGTTGAGATACCAATCTCCCACTCGCGCTTTAGGGGTTTCAGGGGGAGATATCCAATAAGCCTCCTCTATGTTTCCAACTTACCAGTCATATTTGCATCAGCCCTCTTCGGCAACATCTATATAATAGCCCAGATATTATGGAATAATTATCGCTTTAATGAGAGCCTAAGTCCATGGATAAAATTGATTGGGGACTTCGAGTATTCGCAGGGGAGATACGTGCCGAGGGGTGGTCTGGCATATTATGTTACTGCGCCTAGGGGCTTCATGGACGTTATGGATAGTCCAATTAGATATGTTGTTTACGCTCTTCTGCTAATCCTCTTCTGTGTAATTTTCTCTTGGGTTTGGCTTCAGGTTGGCGGTCTAGACCCGAGGACTATTGCGAGGCAGCTTGTAGATGCTGGCATGCAGGTTCCGGGCTTTAGGAGGGCTGAGAAGCCAATCGAATCTATTTTGAAGCGCTATATTCCAGTAGTGACTTTGTTGGGCGGCTTCATAGTTGGGCTTTTGGCAGCCTTAGCCGACTTCTTTGGGGCCTTTGGGACTGGAACTGGAATACTGCTCTCTGTAGGCATCATATACCAGTATTATCAGCAGATAATGAGTGAGCGTATAGAGGAGATCTATCCGGGCCTAAGAAAGTTCCTTGGGGGTTGAGGGGTTTGGCAGTAGACCTCCTCAGCATCCCCTACTCAACATTCTTCATAATGTTTCTGGCTTTTGCAAGTTCCCTAGTAACCACGCTCTTGAACCGTAAGTTTGTTGATAGGCGGCTTTTAGCTGAGTGGCAGGATGAGATTGCTAGGTGGAATGCTGAGAGAGAACTAGCCAGGAAGACCGGTGATAAGAAGCTTATGGCTAAGGTTAAGAAGCAGGAGCTGCGGATAATGCAGATGAGGGCTAAAATCTCTAGTCAGCAGATGAAAACATCCCTATTAACTTTCGTACCATTCCTAGTCATTTGGTGGGTGCTTATATTGTTCTATGGAAATAGGCCTGTAGCCTTCATACCCTTCTGGGGGAGCGTTGGTCTACCTTTCTTCTTCTGGTATGTTATATGCCAGTTCTTCTTTAACTTCCTCCTATCAAAAATCTTTAATGTTGAGATGGGTTATGGCTTTAGGTCGTGAAGACGTTGATGGAGCCATTGCATACCCAAAGGAGCTCTGGTAGGATCATTATATGCATCTCCGGCTTAGCTGGCTCTGGAAAGAGCACGGCCGCGAGGAGAATTGCCGAGCATTATGGGCTCAAATATTATTCTGGTGGGGATGCTCTGAAGGCTGTAGCGGCGGAGATGGGTTACGGGACTATGGATCGCGGGTGGTGGGAGACAGAGAGGGGAATGCTCTTCCTCGATGAGCGCTTAAGAAACCTGGATTTGGATAGGCGCGTGGATGAGAAGATGATTGAGTGGGCTAAGGAGGGCAATGTTGTATTGGATAGTTGGACTATGCCTTGGCTTCTAGGAGAAGGCTTCAAGATATGGCTTGAGGCATCGGAGGAGGTTAGGGCCCAGAGAATAGCCAATAGAGATGGGATAAGCATTGAGGAGGCGCTTAAGCGGATGAGGGAGAGAGAACGGAAGACTAAGGAAATCTACATGAGACTTTATGGTTTTAGACTTGGAGAGGACTTTGAGCCCTTCCACGTCATACTTGACGTAAACAACCTTGACCAGAACGATGTTTTTAAGGCCCTCTGCCTAATTATCGACAATATGGTTTTTAGGAGGAGAGCCTAGGGCCTAAAAGCCTATCTTTCCAATTTTAGGCGGCTTAACTGTTTATTCCACTAAATATCTCAAATAAGTAGGAAAAAGATATATTTGAGATCTATGTTCACAATATATTTGTATGAAGCATTCAATCGTGAAGATTCTAATGCCCTTTCTAATATCCCTAGGCGGGATACTGCTCGATTACTGGACTACATCTATTGGTTTGAGTATGGGTTTTATTGAGATCCATCCGGAGTATCATCCGCTTAAGGCCTTAGCCATATTTTGGAGTGCGATAACGGTTTTGGTGGCGACTTTACCGAGAACCCGATTTTGGAGGATGAGCATAAATGCTCTGGCGGCCTTACCATATCTGGGCGCGATAAATAATGTGCTTGTCATAGCAGGGATCTTTCCGGGATTGCCAATATAACCACCTATGATGTGCCGTGCTACTTTATTCTTTGGATCTGGATGATGGGTTTAGATACCTCCCTATCTTCCCGTATAGCCTCTCCCTCTAGCCCCCTTCTAAGAAGTAGAATCTTGAATGTTTGGGATTATTGAGGCCGTAAATTTGGCGTTGGATGAGCTGAAGATTATGGTTTGGGCCTAGCCGTCTGCAAGTGCATTGTTGGGGTGCATGGTGGAGGGTTGAGGCGGCCAGCGAAGGGCTCAGCATTCACGGTTATGCTGCCAATAAAGCCGACTGGGGGAGTGGGGGAAACCTGGTATGGGAGCCAAAATCAATAAGCTTTTATTCGGATTCTGAACCTTTTCATATTTGGATTCCAGAGAATAATCGACTGGAAAAGTAAGGATGAGTTGAACCTTGGGGAGAGCCGAGAAAATTATTGGTCATGGAACATGGTATGATAAAATGGCCTTTAGGATAATTGAGCGTGAGCGTAGGCTGGGTAGGGGCATAGACGTTATTAGGGTTGAGAGCGGCGTTGCAGCATCCGGCATACCACATATAGGAAGTATATCAGAGGTTGTAAGAAATTATGCTGTCTCACTGGCTATTAAGGAGCAGGGATACAAATCCGAGTTTATAGTCTTCTCAGACAATAAGGATGGCCTAAGAAGTGTTCCGGCTGGGATGCCAAAGTCCCTTGAGGAGCATTTAGGTAAACCGGTAACGGATATACCAGACCCGTTCGGATGCCACAGTAGCTATGGAGAGCATATGGTTTATCTGCTACTCGAAGCCCTAGATAAGATGGGCATAGAATACAAGTTTATGTCAGCAGTCGAAGCCTACGGGAAGGGCTTACTTAATAATGAGATAAGGGATATTTTAGCGAATTCAAGGCGTGTTGGCGAAATCATTCGTGAGGAGACCGGCCAAGAAAAGTATCTCAGTGTCCTACCATATTTTCCGGTATGCGCATCCTGCGGAAGAATATATACAACTAAGGCCTATGAGTTCTTGCCGGATGAGGGTAAAGTACTTTATGTCTGTGAGGGCATGGAGGTTAAGGGGAAGTGGCTTGAGGGGTGCGGATATAGGGGTGAGGCTGACTATAGAAGGGGCGAGGGTAAGCTGGGCTGGAAGGCTGGTGAGTTTGCTGCTAGGTGGAGGGCGCTTGATATAAGATTTGAGGCGTATGGGAAGGATATAGCCGACTCAGTTAGGGTGAACGATAGAATCTCGCGGGAAATACTAAATTATGAGCCGCCGCTCCACGCGAGATACGAGATGTTCCTCGATAAGAGCGGAAGAAAAATCTCTAAGTCCACTGGAAATGTCTTTACTCCGCAGGTTTGGTTCCGTTATGGCTCTCCACAATCCATGCTACTATTACTGCTGAAGCGCTTTGTTGGGACTAGAAATATTTCGGTCTCGGATATACCGCGCTATATGAATGAGATGGAT
>JAGTQA010000069.1 GCA_018396975.1 Candidatus Bathyarchaeota archaeon
GGTTAGGCATATTGAGCATATTGGCATAAACTTCATAGTTATTGATGGAGTCGAAAGCCTACTATGCTTTCCACTTACCTATAAAAGCGAGAGTCCAAGCCCAGTTCAATGCTTATGGTCAAACTTCGTTGGCTTCGCAAATATATTAAGTGAGGTATTTATGGACTTATGGCTTAAAGCCGTCAGCCCACCAATAAGACTTGCAAAGATACAGTTTATGAGGGCAATAGGGGAAATACCAAAGATATTGGGGGTCATGGCTGAAGATAGAGGCTGGCTTCTTGAGGCACCAGCCATAATAGTGGGTAGATCAGGGCTAAGCCAAAAATTTGATATAGCACTTAGATCGAGGAATCTAGTCCCATCTAACCCTATCGTAGCAGACTTTCTTTTAGAAGAAAGTAATGTTAAAGCAGCACTTATAACCCTACATTTAAAGGCTATGGATGTAGAGGCGGCTAAAAAAATCCTTATAATTCCAAAAAGTGATTTGCTGAGCCAGGATGAGAAGGAAATGGTGTCGATCTACGGTATAAATGTGGTAGAAGGACTGAGAGCTGATGAGGTAAGTCAAAGGATAATGGAGATAATAGGAGAATGACCAATAATATTCAATGGTAATCTATAAGTTAGAGATGAAAATTTGTTTCTTTCTTTAGTTTCACAAACATTTTATAAGCCCCTTAATCATTCAATTAATGGGTAATTGTGAATGTCCGACTCCGAAAAGATGAATGCCCTAGACTTCGTGATTAATGTATTAAGAGAGCATGAAAAAAATCTAGACGCGCTTATAGGAAGACTCGAGGAGATTCTAGCCGGGATACTGGGGACTGAGACCCTAAAGACTGAGGAGAAAGCTGAGGAAAAGATTGAAAAGGCGCCTGAGATGGCAAGGGCGCCAGTAAACATTATATGTGAGAGCTGGAGCGACTTCAGGGAGGCTTGTAACGGAGCAGAAATAGTAGCATTTCACCAAAATGGAGTATTAAGTATAAAGGCCTTACAGAGAAACATTATATATGAGTATAGGGAGCCCCTACCAACGCACGTAGGAAGTTTACAGTGCGGGATACCAGTAAAGCTCCAGGCAAACCTAGACATCGCAGAGATAAAAAAGACCCTCTCAAGGGAACTGAATGTGCCGGAGAACAGGATTATAAAGGGAGAAATACAGTTTCCAAAATAGGAATAGATTTGAGGATTCGTATCTTAATCTAGGGGCTTAAGAACCTTAACATCTAAACCATCTATTTTAATTAGCCCTTTAACCTTCTCGCCAGATAAGATCTCTTTGCACTCCTCCTCCAAAGGAAATTGTATTGCAGCCTCACCGTGATTCAGCGCAAATATAATCCTAGTTTCAGAGCTAACCCTCTCAACGGCCTCAAGCCCCTCGACTGGAGGTAGAGTGGGCTTGATCCCGGCTCTCCTAATTAGCCAATCAACAAGAACCGAGTAGAATTTGGGATCTGGAAATGTTCCAAGATATATGGCCATTCCCCTCCCATACATATTTATCGTTGCCGCCGGCTTACCACTATAGATTCCACTCCTATAATAGGCTAGGACCCTAGCCTCTCTAGGCATTAGCATTTCAGCCCAGTATCGGCCTGAACCAGTAATCCCACTCCCAAAGGAGGGTTCAATAGTTTCAAAGGTGACTGTTCCATTATCCGGTAAGCCACTATATTCCTCAACGTTCATGCCAAATACCTCTGATAGGGCACCGGGTAAAGTCATCTCAGTTATAACATTATTCCAGTCTTTCGCGCCAGTCCTGGGCGTTGCGATCAATATTCCCCCATCCCTAACATAGGATCGAAGTCTCTCCTCAATAAGCCTATTCATCAGCATTAATGAGGGGGCGAAAACAACTTTATATCCCCCTAGATCCTCCCTAGAGGGATCAGCAAAATCCACCGGCAAATTTTTAGAATATAGCGCTCTATAAAAGTCTAGGGCTGGATCCCAGGAGCCCAATCCATAATAATTCTTTCCGCCATAGGCAACCTCGAGATCCCAAGCCCAAATATTATCGTAGACTAGGGCGAACGCTACACTAGGCTTAACACTTGTTCCCTCAATATAAGATGCAATCCTCCTAATATCCTCAGAAACCCTCTTAACTTCAAGGAACCTCCTTCTAGGAATTCCATCATGATCCAGTATACCGTGCCAATACTCTTCGGCGCCAAACCTACAAGACCTCCACCTAAAATAGGATACTCCATCAGCGCCCCTAGCAATAGACTGAAGGGTCCAGAGTCTTATCTCACCGGGTCTGGGAATAGGTGCTAAATGAGTCTTAACTGCACCGCTCTGCAGTTCCATAATCCAGTAGGGCTTCTTCTTTAGGCTGCGCATAACATCATGCGCCATAGCAGACCTAGCATAATCAACACTTAAACCCCATCTAGGATAATAGTCGAAGGATACTATATCGAGCGGCTCAGCTAAGCGGAAATAATTCAACTCCTTGTATAAGCCCATGAAATTATGCGTTATTATATGATGCGGTGCAATCCTACGAATTATATCGATTTGGACTTGCTGATATTTTATCCAAGAATCATTCATGAACCTATGCCAATCTAAACAAAGGCTCGGGTTCTGCATATCTATGGGAGGTCTAGGGGGAAATATCTCATCCCAATCCCCATATTCTTGACTCCAGAAAATGAAGCCGCATGAACTATTTAGGTTCTCTAGAGTCCCATACTTCTCCCTCAGCCACGCTCTAAAAGCCTTGATACAATTATCACAGTAGCATGGGTCTATCCCAAACTCGTTATCAATTTGCCAACCGAGAACATTGGGATTATCCCTATAGTGAAGGGCCATCGCCTCAACAATCCTTCTGGTATGCATAATATAATTTGGGTTGTTGGGGCAATAATTCCGCCTAGTCCCCTCAGGACTCCTAACACCATTAGGATCCACACGTAAGATATCCGGGTGCTTCCTAATGATCCAAGGCGGCGGAGCAGCCGTCGGGGTTCCAATTACTACCTTAATCCCTCTTTTAGCGAGCTCATCTATAGCCTCATCCAGCCACCTAAAATTATATTCACCCTCCTTAGGCTCAAGCTTACTCCAAGAAAACTCAGCAAGCCGCACAAAGTTAAAGCCTAGCTCAGCCATTAAATCTGCATCCTTAGCCCACCTATCCCTAGGCCAATGCTCCGGATAATAATCCACACCAAACCAAAACACCATTCGGCCACCCTCCTAATAATAAGCAGATTAGAGATCAATCTTCTTAAGAATCTTTAGATTTCTTGGCCTCAAAATTCATAATCGCCCTCATTATCTCCTTATATATTTGCATATCGGATGCATTAACTATTGGTATCTGGGTTCCCTTCTCAACCTCCAAAACCCTATTATATTTTGGGAAGCTCGAATAGCATAGATGGCTTACATAGAATTCGCCCCTCTCAACCTCATACTCAAGGGCCTTCTCATAAACCTCTAAGCATAAAATGTAGCCATCAACCCAGAAGAGGCGACTGGCACCAAAAGTTATAGCGCAAAAACCAATATTCTCCGGTTCTCTCCTATCTAAACCCAAAATAACAATTTTTCTGGTCGGTTTAATTCTAACCTCCACAAGATCACCTGTCAATAAGATTTAATTTAGACATTAAAATTTAGAAGGGAGTATGAAAGAACAAAAAGCGTTATACTTCACTCCTCCTTCTCCCTCATCTGGTTTGAGAGACGTGCAAATATCCTTAGGTGTTCTAGACCAGCCTCCGTCGTCCTATATACTAGTCCACCATCCGAATCCCTAAACTCCTCAATCAGCCCCTCCTTAAGAAGTATGTTAAAGTATTTGCAGAAACTATGATAGTTTACGTTGGCCATATGCATTATACGAGTCTTCCTAGCGCCATTTATAGCAGCCTCAAGAATATCCGCGATAATGTCATATTTACTCCTATAAGCGCGCCCCATAAACAAAACATATACATGAAAAGTATATTAAAAGCTTGCGAAAAGAAACGAGATCTGCGATGCACTTAAAGATCCATATAACGCCTAAGTCTAGCATATACTCCCGCTCGCGGTATCTATGAAGAGGTTAGAAGGAAGACTTCATGGTTCTTATGAGATCCTCCTTGAGTTTTAAATAGTGGGTGCCCAATTTTTTCGCATTTTCTCTTTCCATCCCTATTTTGACAAGTTCCCTCTCAAAGGCTTTTCTTGTCTTCCGCACTTTCCAATTAAAGGTAATCCACAAAAACAACAAGCTTAGCGATAGCCGCATTAAATAGAGAACTATATTGACCATGTTACGTAGTATCATACGCTTAACCTTCCGGAAAGTCTCAGCGTACTCTAGCCCTTATCTTCTTTCTCCACTGAGCCTCCCTCAGTTAATCCCTCTCTCTTCAGATCTTTGCTCTCTGTCCTCCTTTTTCCACCCACGGCTTGCTTTAAAACCTCACCTAAGCTTGTGAATGCAGATATGTAATCCTCAGTCATTCTAACAGCCACATCCTCAGGTACGCCCGCCTCTTTAAGCTCCTTATAAAAGGAGGCTGCTGCACGCCCCATTTCTCTTCCAGCCTCCTCTGAGAATATACTGCTAATTATCCCCTTTATTAGAGCCGGAACCTCCTTTGAAACCACGCTCAATACTTCTCGCAATTCTTCAACATCCTCGCTTTTCCTTCTCTCTCCCTCAACCATAGCTCCCACCTCCACATAAATTAACAACGTGTCCAGCCCTATTATTTATTTTGGTAAAAAGTGAACAGTTATGTGGTCACTCAGCTAGCTGGTAAACGTTTCCGCGGCCCTCTATCCGCCGCACAACACCCTCTTTTTCAAGGTTTTTCAGCCTCTCTCGAATTATCCTTCTTGAGGCTTTTCCCCGAATTATCTGCACCTGCCTTGTTATTGCTGAAACGTTCATTCTCTCGTTTATAGCTAGGGCTTGAACTATACATCTTGAAATCTCATCTCTCCGGATCCATTCCTTTCTCAAGTGTTTTTCGGCGATTTTTAGTCTAGCGGCCAGCTTTAATGGTTCTCCATATAAGCCTATTCCGAGGCGACTTAACCGCAAATAGGGCGCCAACTCAGCGTAGTCTGGGTTACTCAATAGTATTGTTTCTAATGCCTCTATCTTCCTAATTACTAGGTCGAGTTTCTTACTTAACTCCTCTATGTTTATGCTAGTAGCGGAATTTGTCTCCTCTTTTATTATGCATTCCCTCCAAACCTATTTGCCGCAAAGGCCACTCTCACTAAAAAATCCACCTAAAAATATTTAAGAATCTAATTTTTATCGTTTACTCCCCTCACCCTTTTTGTTCTCGATTCTTGTTGGGGAAAACGTGAATGAGAACAGTTGCGAAAAGTGTATTTGTGGCTGAGAAATCCGAAAAATATTTTAAAACTTTAGTTCTTTTCTTTGAGAGGGGGTGAAAGATTGAAGAGATTTGAGGGGACATATGTTGTTGCTGTTACACCATTCAAGCCAAATGAGGAATTAGATTTAGAAGCTCTGAAGGAGAATATTGACTATTATATTGAGAATGGTGTTCATGGCGTGATCGTTTGCGGAAGCACGAGCGAGTTTGCCTCACTATCTATTGATGAGCATAAAAAGGTTGTTGAGGTTGCTGTTGATCATGTGAATGGTAGGGTTCCGGTTATTGCTGGTACTGGTGCATGCTCAACAAGACAAGTTATAGATTTAACTAGGCATGCTAAGGATGTTGGTGCGGATGGAGCACTAATCGTTCCGCCATTTTACACTAAGCCTAAGGAGAATGAATTGTATGAGCATTATAGAAGAATAGCAGAATCCGTTGACCTGCCTATAATGCTCTATAATAACCCTTTCACAAGTAAGATTGATATGCAGCCACCATTTATCGCCAAACTCTCCGAATTGCCTAATATTGAATATGTTAAAGAGAGCAGCGGGGACATTACGAGAGTATGGAGAATCATCAATTTAACTGGCGGTAAAATGACTGTCTTCTGCGGATCCGATAATCTGGCATTAGAATCCTTTTTAATGGGTGCACGGGGATGGGTCTGTGTTGCAGCAAACATATTTCCAAAGCATACAAGCCGCCTCTTTGAGTTAGCATGCAGAGAAAACAATATTGAGAAGGCACGTGATCTATACAATAAACTTCTTCCGCTTCTAAACTTCCTTGAGGAGACTGGTAAGTTTGCTCAGCTGGCGAAAGCCGGGCTTGAAATGATGGGTAAAAGAACTGGTCCACCTAGAGGTCCCTTGCTTCCTCCAAGCGAAGAGGAAAAAGAAGAGCTAAAGGAGATTATTGAAAAAATCAAGATGGTTAAAGTTTGACTTACTAAAGGAGGTACTTAACGTATGGTTTTGGTTCTCTCGAGATCTGATCTTGAGAAAATATTGACGATGAAAGACGTAATCGAGGTTGTTGAGAAAGCCTTCTTGGAGTTACAGAAGGGCACAGCTATTCTACCTATGAGAGCCACTATAACTCTTACCGAGAAGCATGGATGGATGGGCGTTATGCCAGCATATCTTGGAGAAATGGGGTCACTATCAACAAAGATAGTAACGGTTTTTGAGAAGAATTTGGAAAAGAATTTACCTACAATAATGGCGACGATTCTCTTAAACGATCCAGAGACTGGCGCTCCACTAGCAATAATGGAAGGGACGTTCATTACAGCCATGAGAACCGGAGCAGTATGCGGGGTTGCTACCAAATACTTAGCTAGAAAAGACTCAAGAACGGTTGGAATCTTCGGCGCTGGTGTCCAGGCAAGAACACAGTTAATGGCCGCGTGCGCTGTAAGAGACATAGAGAAAGCATTCGTGTATGATATCTTTAAAGATAGGGCGAAGACTTTTGCTGAGGAAATGTCTAAAAAGCTGGGAATCCCGGTTGAAGTTTCTGAACCT
>JAGTQA010000057.1 GCA_018396975.1 Candidatus Bathyarchaeota archaeon
GGAAAAAATTAGTATTTAGGGCCTTATTTTTTGTCGAGAGAAGAATTTCTTTCGTTCTATTCTCCATCAAATTCTAAAAATTTAACTTTGAAGTTAGTATAAAATATTGTATGAATTTCAATAAATATGAATTTCCCTAACCTAAAATGGGAGGCTGTTCTTTTAATTAAAGGGATAAATCTATTTTTCTTTAAGGGGCTGTTCCAATGGAAATATAGGGGTGGGAGCCCTATTTCTTCAACAGTTTGAGTTCTTTAATCTATTTTTTTGTATGAGAGATCTTAATTGCAGATTCCTATTCTTTTTAGAATTAGACTGGTGTCTGTGAATGAAGGAGCAGGAAAATATTTTAGATAATATCTTCGCGCAATTTCTGAAAGGCTCAAGGATATTCAAGAATAGGGAAGTTTTAAGGCATGATTATGTGCCTGAAAATCTTCCACATAGAAGGGAGCAGATTCTCCGTTTGGGTGAGATAACAGCTCCGGCCCTTAGAGGCTCACCATGCTCTAACGTTTTAATTTATGGAAAGACTGGCACCGGAAAAACTGCTGTCGTCAAGTTTGTATTAAATAAGCTCGCTCAGAAATCTAGGGAAATAGGCTCTCCAGTTAAGGTCTGCTTTGTTAACTGCCGGCTTGCTGGAACCGAATATAGAGTTCTCGCCGCACTATGCTCAAGCATCAATATTAAGGTTCCATTTACAGGTCTGGCCGTAGGTGAAATCTTTGATAGGTTCAAAAAGAACCTTGAATCTCAGGGAATAATCTTCATAGCTGCATTGGACGAGATTGACGCGCTCATCAAGATTAGGGGCGATGCCCTCCTTTACGAACTTACAAGGATAAATGAAAGTCTCCATGATAGCAAAGTCTCTCTTATAGGAATATCAAATGATCTAAAGTTTAAGGAGTTTCTTGATCCGAGAGTTTTGAGCACGCTAAGTGAGGAGGAGATAGTTTTTAAGCCGTATAATGCTGATGAACTTCAGGATATATTAATGGAGAGAGCAAAAGTAGCATTCTATGAGGGCGTTCTAACTGAAGGGGCTATCAAGCTTTGTGCCGCTCTAGCCGCTGCTGAACATGGTGACGCTAGAAGAGCTTTAGATCTTCTAAGAGTTGCTGGTGAAATTGCTGAACGTAAGGGTGACAAGAAGATAACCGAGGCTCATGTTCGAGAGGCTCAGGAAAGGATCGAACATGATCAGATCTATGAGAGCATAAAGAGTTTACCGACGCACTCGAAAATAGTTCTTTTAAGCGTATACTTCTTGAATAAGATTGATGCTAACCGCTCAGTTACTGGGGACATATATAATCTTTATTCGGAGCTTTGTGAGCAGCTCGGCATGAGTCCCCTGACGCAGAGGAGGGTGAGTGGACTAATAAATGAGTTGGACGTTATGGGTCTTTTAAACTCTCGTGTGATAAGCTTAGGGCGGTATGGACGAACAAAAAAGATAAGCCTGGGTATTCCCAGAAAGGTTATTGCTGAGGTTCTATCTGAGGATGAGAGGTTTAGGAGTATACTGGACTATAAGCCCAAATATATCTCATCTCTATCTAAATAATTCGCTTCCGCCATTATCATATTGCTGAAGTGAAATCTACTGGGAAAATATCTAGGGTTTGTAGGTTTACTACCGGAATTATGCCCGGATTTGGTATATGACCCATCTCTCTCTGATATTCGGTCTGTCTCTGCCACGCGCCCGAGTTCACCACTAATATGCCGCGATACATACTATACTTCATCATATGCACATGTCCAGCGTGAAATATATCTGGTATATGCTCTATAACTAGGTGATCCACTTTCTCCGAAGCTATTAGGGTTCTCATTCCATAAATTGGGGCTAAATGCCTACATTGAAGTAGGAGCTTCATAGCTTCATCAGGGGCTTGAAAGCTCATTCTTGGAGTCGCTGATATTACATCGTCTAGGCTCCGCCCATGTGATAAAAGAATGCTCACGCCATGAAGACTTATGACCGATGGGTCTCCTAGAAAATGTATTCTCCCGAGCTCATAGAGCGATTCAGCGTATTCCCTTGTTATGGCTGGTTGGGGAAGAGCCCTTCTTGTTGCATCATGGTTCCCTGGTATAATAACTATTTCGATGTAATCTGGGACCTCCTCAAGAATCTTTGCCACATATTCATACTGCTTGTAAATATCTCTTATCTCTAGCTCCTCAAACTGCTGAGGATATATTCCAATACCATCGACGATATCCCCAGCTATTAATAGGTATTTGACGCGGCTTGCTAGCTCTCTGAGATTACTTCCGCCAACATCCCCCCTTAACCACCTTATAAAATACCTGAACTCTCTCTCCATAAACATTTTACTTCCAACATGGAGATCTGATAATAGAACCGCACAGACAGGTATAGGCGACTTATTAGGCTTCTTTAATGGGACATCAGGGAATATAATGTCCTCGGCAACGAGCAGATCATTTTTTCCATGTATAACATTTATACAGACCACTTGATCTAGAGGAACACATTGAGCCTTAGAATATACCTCCATATTCTCAGATGGCACGAGAACGGTTGCCTGACTCTCTAAATCCTCAATCCTGAAGAGTATTCCCCGCTTAGTCTCACGCTTCTCAGATATCATACATATAATTTTAACTCTAGAATTTTCTGGAGCCTTCAGCGCATCGTTTATGCTTCCAGCGTCTTTAGCATCCACCCTACTCCTTATTATTCGACTTATTTTCCTGAAGCGGCTCCTAAAATATTCTATGCAGTCTTCCAGTGATCCTGTAGCACTTATCTCATTGGTTGGATCACTTATCACCCTTAAGTCTGCCTCAACACTCTTCGCATATGGCTCCGAACTTGCTTTCCCAGTTATTCCAGCTGTCTTAGTTGAGAGAGTGGTATTTTTCTCGATTAAGCCGACCTCATTAACCTTCCTCTCTAGAATTACACGAGTTATAAGTAAGGGCTTTTCCGGGAGAGAGCTCAATTCCTCAATAACCCTTTTGATTAGAGAGTTTAGGCTAATCTTATTCGAGACCTCCTTTAGGAACTCAAATGCCTCCCTATCGATTTGGTAGCCAGACTCAATTATTAGGGATAGTATCTCTCGAATTTTCTCCTTATTGTCCTGTTCTAGCATTCCTCCCTGCCACATCCACTCTCAAGACACTTAAAACAGATTGTGTAAGGATGCTAATAGCATTTCTAATTATGCCTAGATATACGTGTAAAATCTGCGCAGATCCCTATTCTTTATATCTATGCAACAAAGAGAATAAGACAAATAATATATTTCCTAAGTATTAACTCAAAATTAAATATACTTTTTATATCACCAATACAATGGGTATGCTGAGGAGAAATCATGGAACTTCGGAAGGTGCAAATGACAAAAAGTGGGACCTTCTTCGTCACCTTACCTAAGGAATGGGCCCAAAATTACGGCCTAACCCGAGGTTCGATCGTCGCAAGTTTAATAACGCCCGATGGGAAATTAATAATTGATCCCAAGTATGGAGTGGAGCATGCTCCGCGAACAATAACTATTAGGCCTGGGCCTTATCTTAGCCGTGAGATTATCGGCAAGTATCTTCTGGGTTACGATATAATCTGTGTTGAATCTAAAGATCGTATAACCCCGGATCAGAGAGACACTATTAAGCGAGCATCGGCTCAACTTATAGGACTGGAGATTATTGAGGAGGATTATAATAAAATAGTTATGCAGTGTTTGCTTGAACCGTCAGCCCTATCCCCCGAGAAGATCCTACGCCGTGAGCATCTGATAGCTTCGGGCATGTGTAAAGATGCGATTACGGCGCTCTTGGAGGGGGATAAGCATCTAGCCAGAAACGTCGTTGCTAGGGATAATGAGGTTGATAGACTCTACTTCCTGCTGGTCAGAATTTTAAGGACAATCATTCAGAATCCGAGCTTAGGTGAGAAGATGAAGATACATCCAGTATACTGCCTAGACTATAGATTGACGGCAAGCCTAATTGAGTCAGTTGCGGATCAATCCTCGCAGATTGCCGAATACGCCATGAGATTTAAGGGATCAGAGTTTACCGACGAGTCTTTAAAGGCGGTTTATGATCTTCATAAGGCTGTGCATGAGGCATATAATGATGCCGTCATAGCTTTTCTATCCCATAATGTTTCTATCGCGGAGTCGGTGAGGGAGAGGAAGCAGTCCATTGAGGATCTTAGTCGAAGGGTTGAATCATTGG
The DNA here is from genome assembly GCA_018396975.1 of Candidatus Bathyarchaeota archaeon. Lineage (GTDB taxonomy): Archaea > Thermoproteota > Bathyarchaeia > Bathyarchaeales > DTEX01 > DTEX01. Next base: position 4,228 of record JAGTQA010000057.1, read on the forward strand.
CGAGCACACTATCTATTGATAGAGCGCAGGATCTTATAACGGTTGTATCTCTGCTAGGGCGAATATACGATCATAGCGTTGACATATCAGACCTAACGACTCCAGAAATGCTTTAATGCACTCCCTAGATCTCGCAGGCTTCTTCGGGACCTCTTTTTTAGCCCTCAACATAATTTTTTACTCTATTGGTTTCTAGGTTTATTTAGTGAGCATACTATTAGTGGAATCCCAAAAAATAGGGTGGATGGGCTAAGTTATACTAAAAGCAGTTATCTTTGAGGGTTAGAAGAGCTCTTTCTCGCCGATCTTTCTGAAGATTTTTCCTCTAACCTTTACTGAGGGCATTATTTCCTCCTCTGGGCTTCTCTCTATAGTCTTTCTCTTCACGGTCTCCCCACATATTCCTCCTGGAAGCAAGCGTCTACCCAAGCACACTGCGTAATTACAGTTTACCGGGCTACATTGTTCATCAGTCCATCGGCACCATGGAGTTCCTCCGCGGAATATTAGATAATTCCTTCCACACTTAAACCTATTGCACTTTGGAAAACATTTCCTTGCCTCAGACAATTTTAACACAACCCGATTAGGGCAGAAAGCCCGCAGACTCCCATATACAATCCTTAAACATTGGATTGGGTAATCTCAGTTATAAATCTTTCTAGATAATGGGTGCTGCTCCGTAACATATTAAAGTCGCCTTTAGAAAAATTTCTTGGGGAAATAGATGCCAGTTTCTCTAATACGAAAGAGGGATGGCCGAATAGTCGAATTTGACCCTACTAAAATCACCAACGCCATCCATAAAGCTATTATGGCAGTTAAGGGCGAGGACGGCGAGTTAGCTGCCAAACTCTCAGCCCAAGTAGTCGCCATAATTGAGGAGGAGTTTAAGGATAAGATTCCAAGCGTTGAGGATGTCCAGAATATTGTTGAGCGGGTCCTAATTAAGAATGGTTATGATGCGGTTGCAAAAGCGTACATACTTTATAGGCAGAAGCGGGCTGAGCTGAGGGAGCAGAAGAGACTTCTGGGAGTGACAGACGACCTAAAACTGTCGCTTAATGCTATAAGTGTTCTAGAGCGGAGATATCTTCTAAAGGATGAGAGCGGGAGGGTTATTGAGACACCATCACAAATGTTTCGGAGGGTTGCTAAAGCCATAGCTAGGATTGACGCCCTATATGATAAGAGCGCTAACATAGAGGCTGTAGAGGAGGAGTTCTATAGGGTTATGGCGAGCTTGGAGTTCCTTCCGAACTCACCGACGCTTATGAATGCTGGGACCGATATTGGGCAGCTCTCAGCTTGTTTTGTTCTCCCAGTTGGAGACTCGATTGAAGAGATCTTTGATGCGCTGAAGTATATGGCCCTAATACATAAGTCCGGTGGAGGCACGGGCTTCTCCTTCTCAAGACTTAGGCCGCGTGGCGATGTCGTTAAGTCAACTATGGGGGTTGCCAGCGGCCCCGTCTCCTTCATGAAGATATTTGATGTTGCCACTGAGGTGATTAAGCAGGGTGGTAGGCGTAGGGGCGCGAATATGGGCGTTCTTCGTGTTGACCATCCAGACATAATAGAGTTTATCACGGCTAAGGAGAAGGAGGGTGTTCTATCAAACTTCAATATATCTGTTGGTGTCACCGATGAGTTCATGGAGGCCGTTGAAAAGGATGAATATTATAGTCTGGTTAATCCACGTAATGGGGCGGTTGTTAAGCGCTTAAAGGCTAGGGCCATCTTTGACCTAATAGCGACTGCGGCTTGGAAGACTGGTGATCCGGGCCTAATATTCTTGGATGAGATTAATCGTAAAAATCCGACGCCGCATGTCGGTGTTATTGAGAGCACAAATCCATGTGGTGAGGTTCCGCTTCTGCCCTATGAGAGCTGCAACCTCGGCTCCATTAATCTTTCTAGGATGGTTAGGGATGGCGAAATCGACTGGGATAAGCTTAGGCGGACTGTTAGGATAGCGGTTCACTTTCTAGACAATGTTATAGACGCCAACAAGTATCCTATGCCCCAGATTGAGAAGGCTACTAAGGCAAATAGGAAGATAGGCTTAGGTGTAATGGGTTTCGCTGAGATGCTCATAAAGCTTGGCATACCCTATAATTCAGATGAAGCCATCGCAACAGCTGAGAAGGTTATGTCGTTTATATCTGAGGAGGCTAGGAAGAAATCTGTTGAGTTAGGCGAGGAGAGGGGCTCATTCCCGAACTTCCCGGGCAGCATATGGGAGAGGATGGGTTATGGAGCTATGCGGAACGCAACCGTGACATCTATAGCTCCAACCGGAACAATAAGTATAATCGCTGGGACATCAAGTGGGATAGAGCCTCTCTTCGCCGTAGCATTTGTCAGAAATGTTATGGGAACACAGCTCTTTGAAGTCAATTCGGTCTTTGAGCAAATAGCCAAGGAGAGGGGCTTCTACAGCACTGAACTGATTTCTAAAATCGCTAGGACAGGTTCGGTTCAGGGATTAAGTGAGGTTCCACCTGACGTTAAGAGAATATTTGTAACGGCTCTTGAGATAGCGCCTGAATGGCATGTTCGTATGCAGGCAGCCTTCCAGAAATACACGGATAACGCGGTCTCTAAAACCGTCAATTTACCCCATGAGGCAACAATAGACGATGTTCGAAGAATCTTTATG
>JAGTQA010000053.1 GCA_018396975.1 Candidatus Bathyarchaeota archaeon
TAATGAACTCTGGTTCACCCTCCCTCATGAAGCCATGATCTACGAAGACCGCTGTTAGACGCTCCCCAATAGCCTTCATAGCTAATACGGCTGCAGTGCTCGAATCTATACCGCCGCTTAAAGCAATAATAGCCCTCCCATTCCCAACGGAAGCTTTCACCTCTTCTATAGCCCTCTTAATAAAATCGCTCATCTCCCAGTTTTGCTGGCAGCCGCAAATATCAAAGATGAAGTTCCTTAATACTAGCATGCCTTTCTCGGTGTGCGTAACTTCTGGGTGCCATTGAACCCCAAAAATAGGCTTACTTTTATGCTTAAATGCCGCTATTGGGCAGTTCTCGGTGTAAGCAAGTATCTCATACTCTTCTGGAAGGCTGTAAACTGCATCACTATGGTTCATCCAAACCTTCTCCCTTGAGCCTAATCCCTTTAAGATGCCTACTGGCTTGGCGATGACCGCGTATGTCACGCCGTATTCGCCCCGATCAGCCGGTTTAACAACTCCTCCGGCTATATATGCTAAAAGCTGATGCCCATAGCATATGCCTAAAACTGGTAAACCCATATCTAAGATAGGGTTAAGCTTTGGGGCATCAGCTTTATATACGCTTAATGGTCCACCCGAAAGAATTAAACCCTTAACATTCAGCCTTTCATTAAGCCTAAATATTTCTTCAGGAGTAATATCGCATGGAACTATCTCCGAGTAAACTCTATTCTCTCTAATCCTCCTAGCTATTAGATGGCAGTATTGACCGCCAAAATCGAGCACCAATATAGCGTCATACTTCAATGAAAACACCATCCATCAGCCTTTTTCAGCCATATAATCTTCCATAGGGTCTTGTTGAGACTGGCACTATCTTAACAAATTTATCGGCTATAACCTCATTTATGCTTATCTCCAAGTCAAAATATGTGAAGAATTCCTTAATAAGATCTCTTATTAAGCAGAGATCATATTCATCAGTCTCCTCAATCCTAGCCTCTTTTCCCATACATTTACATTTGATTTCACCACGAACATAAATCGTGCCGCCGTGCATACCTACGCCCACAAACTTCATGCAGAATCGGGGAATGGGGAAACTTTAAGGGTGAAGCCCCCGGTTTGGCGGGCCCGGGGGGAATTGAACCCCCGACCCCCGGGTTAAAAGCCCGGTGCTCTGTCCTGGCTGAGCTACGGGCCCAACAAATATTTTGGTGATTGAAGCCAGATTTATGGGTTTCTATTTTTGTCATTTTTTGCGTGTTTTGTGTATGATGATAGAGGGGCATTTTTAGGGGCGCTTTTAGGAGATTTATGGGTATACTCTGTTTATTAGTCTTGGGAATGCTATTGCATCTCTTATATGGTTTAGTTTGCATATCCATGCTATTGTCCGTTCTACGCCCAATCCGAACCCTGAGTGTGGCACTGTTCCATAGCGTCTTAAATCAATATACCACTTATAATCTTCTGGGTTTAGGTTATTCTCTTTTATTCTCTCCATTAATTCGTTTAGGTCCTCTATCCTCTGTCCTCCACCAGTTATCTCGCCATAGCCCTCTGGCGCAAGTAGGTCAACTGATAATGTCACCTCCGACCTCTTTGGGTCAGGCTTATGATAGAATGCCTTTGCAGTCCTCGGATAATGCGTCACGAAGAATGGCTTATCAAACTTTAGGGTTAGGTGTTTCTCCTCAATCCAGCCTAAATCGTTACCCCACTCAAAATTTATTCCATCCCCATTAAGTATCTCAACAACCTCATCGTATGTGATTCTTGGGAATGGGGGTTCAATCCTCGCTAAATCCTTTGGCTCCCTCCCAAGAGCCTCCAAATCTCTGGCGGCAGCAGAATCCATAGCTAACTTGTGCAGCACGTATGTTAGCATCTCCTCCTCAATCTTCATTATGCCCTCTAAGTCGCACCATGGGACCTCAACCTCTAAGTGCCAGAACTCTGTTAGGTGTCGTCTGGTCCTAGACTTCTCAGCCCTGAAGGATGGTGCAATCGTATAGATTTTTCCGAGGCTTGCTATGGCTGCTTCAGCATAGAGCTGCCAGCTCTGCGTTAAATAGGCTTCTCTATCAAAATATTTTACGCTAAATAGTGTTGCACCCCCCTCACATGCCGCGGTTATAAGCGTCGGTGCATGAAACTCCGTGAAGCCGTTCTGATCAAGCCACTCTCTAGCGGCCCTAAGAAACCTAGCCCTCATACGGAGTATTCTCTGCATCTTCTGGCTTCTAATCCACAGATGCCTATTATCCAGTAGGAAATCGGGGCCATGGTATTTCTTCGCTATTGGAAATCCCTCCTCAGCCCTATAAATGACCTTCAAACCAGATACCTGTATCTCGTATCCGCCAGGCGCCCTTTTATCCTCCCTAACAATACCATTTAGCTCGATAGTTGATTCTAGGGTGAGCTTCTTTGTAATCTCAAATGTCTCAGCGTCAACCCTATCCTTCTTCATGGTGCATTGAATAATGCCGGTTCCATCCCTAACCATTAGGAAGTGGATTCCACCACTTGAGCGCTTATTATGAAGCCAACCCCTAACAATAACCTCTTCACTAACATGTTTTCCCGAGAGTATCTCGGAGACCTCAGCTATCCGCGCCATGGAAACAACCCCCATTAAGCATCTTCCGCCCAAGAGAATATGTTGAGATAAAGGGTCATAATAATGTTTTGAGGAGGCTAGGCTGAAGCATCCGACCTCCTAATCTTCCTAACCCTCCCCAATATCATCCGCAATACCTCCTCATCCGAGAGGCAGCCAGCCGGAGGCTCAACAACTTTCTTAAGAGGCAATGGAACATGATCCATCCTGTATGTTGTTCCCTCAGCTTCGATGCCGACGAATGCTGTTGGTATAATAACATCTGCCATTAGGGCTGTTGGCGTGAGAACTGGGTCTATAACTATTAGTGGGTTCTTAGTAAGGTTTTCCACGGCTTTTCTTGGGAAGCTTGATGCTGGGTCTGAGGCTATGACTAGTGTTGCGTCTGCGTCACCCCTAGCTAGTACGTCTACAGCCGATGTCTCGCCGGGATTATATCTCGGGTATCCTTGTGAGAAGTCAACTGCATAGGGGTAGCCGGTTTGCCACGTGAAAACTATGTTGGCGCCTGTCACATTAAAGTGGCCCCTCATGGGCATTATGAGGAACTTTGTATATCTATTCAGGTCCCTGGTAAGCTTTATCGCAGCCTCAATATTCCTGGACCTGCCGACGCTCATTGTTAAGCCTAAACCGAAGAAGAGCACGCCGAACCTCGCATTAACCATTAGGTCACTCAGCTCCTCAAGCTTCTCAACCGGGACGCCGGCAGCTTCATCGACATCAAGCTCCTCATCGCGAATTAAAGCTCGCAGGGCTTGAAGAACCTCATAATCTCCGCCGGGCTCAACCCTAATGAATATGTCGGCTAAGTCAGCGGACCTGGTCTTCTGGACATCTACAACTACGAGCTTTCTCTCCCCAGGTGGGGGCAGCATCCATCTCTCCTCTTCTTCAGCGGCTTGTAGCGCTGCGGCTCCCCCTTTAAAGACTAGGCTGGCGGCCCTATATCGTTTCTTTCTAGCCGACTCTAAAATTAACCGTGATAGATAACGTTTCCAAGCGGCCCTCTGAAATCTCCCCTCGGATAGGGCTGTGTAGCGTTCTATGTGGCGTGGGTGGGCGCTCCATGGGTTACTGCCCCAATATATGATTAGGTCTGCCCTATGTCTTATTTGCCCGAGCGTGCACCCTGGTATGCCCACCTCTTGGATGGCTAGGATTGATGGGCCATGGCATACGGTTGTGGTATTATCTATTACTCCGCCAACCTCCTCAGCCAGCTCCAAACCAACCCTTATAGCCTCGCAGCTCGTATTGCTCCATCCATAGAGAAGCGGATATGAAGCATTAGCGAGTATCTCAGCGCACCGCTCTATTGCATCCTCAAGTGATGCCTCAACCAGTTCACCGTTCCTTCTAACGAGCGGCTTGGTGTTTCTGTTCTTGCTATAGCCCATGAATTTTGATGCGCCTAAAGCGCAAGCATTTCTAACATCAACAATCCTATTATCCTCAACAATAACCTCTAAATCATCACAACAGCAGCCGCAGAATGGGCAAACAACTCCTTCAATTACCCTCATATCTCAATCCACCACCAATCAGCCCTTAACCCCATAATTCCTGAGTAGAAGTTCCCTTATGTTTGAGACTGGCTCCTCAGTCGGCTCAACCCAAACCCTAAAACCCTTAAGCGGCGGCATGCCAGTTCCCTCTGTCTCAGAAGGTAAGATAAGGTTAATCCATGGGCCAAATGGAATAAATATTATGCCAGGCCTTCTTATTCTACGTGACCTCCTTACCTTGACTACAACCGAACCCACTTCAGTCTTGATTTTAACGTTATCCCCATCCCTTACGTTAAGTCTCATCATATCCTCATAATTCATTTCGCAGACAGCAACGCTCATCATATATTCCTCGGAGAGTTTGGCATGCTCTTTTGTACAGCCCTGCTCAATCGTCCTACCGGTAATCAATGTAAACTCCATATTGCATCTTCCTCTTCTCGCATAATTATTATGCTATGATACGTAAAGATTCTTAATCCTTAAAAAGCGTTATATCCTTAAATAAACCTTTCACAAAATATAGCCTAGCCCACGCTAGAGGTGCAATCAGATTTGGGTCTCCTCAATTATCGTGGCGTTGAGATTGAGGATACGTTTGCAGAGATGTTTGAGATGTGGGCTAGTAGGGTTCTAATAACCGCGGAGAATGAGAAGTGGGCTCTAACGGCGGCTGAAGTTGCAACCGGCTTCGCATCCTCAATAATTGGCTCACCAGCAGAAGCCGGGATAGAGAGGCTGGTTTTAGCGAGCGAGACACCGGATGGCCGTGCTGGCGCCCTAATACAAATCTATCACCGCACGAGAAGCGAGCTTAAGAGGCAGATGATAGCCCGAATAGGCCAATGCGTAATGACATGCCCAACAACAGCCGCATTCAACGCTCTAGAGGGAACCGCTAGGAAGCTTAAGGTTGGTAGGAGCCTAAGATTCTTCGGCGACGGCTTCCAGAAGTTCGATGAGATGTATGGACGGAAGGTTTGGCGCATACCAGTCATGGAGGGCGAATTCATAGTTGAGAGCAGCTTCGGCATTAAGAGGGGCGTTGCGGGCGGAAACTTCTTCATAATGGCTAAAGACCTAAAATCCGGGCTGGCAGCCGCAGAATTAGCCGTTGAGACAATACGTAAAAACGTTAGGGAGGTTATACTACCCTTCCCCGGTGGAATATGCCGTTCCGGCTCAAAGGTTGGCTCACTAAAATATAAGCTCCCAGCATCAACAAACCACCTCTACTGCCCTAAGCTGAGGGGCGTGGTTTCAGATAGTCAGGTTCCAGAGGGCGTAAACACGATTTATGAGATTGTGATAAATGGATTAAGCCTAGAGAGCGTTAAGATGGCTATGGCCGAGGGCATAAAAGCTGCTGTCAAGGTTCCAGGCGTTGTTAGGATATCGGCTGGAAACTATGGTGGGAGGATTGGGCCGATAAAGGTCTATTTACGCGAGCTTATAGAAGGCTAGCTCTTAAACTTCCCTCAATCTCCTACGGATAGCTGGATTTGTATCAGCAAGCCTCTTAAGCACACACTCAAAGCTCTCGTCGGGGGAGAGCTCCCTTTCAATAAATAGTCCCGTTCTCCCAACACTATCCCGGCGCAGTAGAATGCGAACCCTATTCAGCACAGTATCAACCGATATACCGAGCATCTTTGCAACCCTCTCCTCCTGCCCAACTATGCTGCTCTCGATATGTCCACTCTCAGTGGGCTCTATAAGCATTAATCGCTTATCTACGCCCGGAACTCTAACCCCCCTCTTAAGCATCTCTAGGTTTGCTTCGCCACCAAAGCGATAAAATTCTCTCTCAACAACCCTCATACTTGATAATGGAAAAGAAACATATGTGCGCTCATCAACCTCAATATAGCCTTTAACGGCATAGGACGGTGTTGCCTGAACCAGTATGCGCCTCCCGACATTAAGCCCACTCATGCGGAGAGCATTCTCAATAGTGAATGATGGATAAATTTCCGGAATAAAAACGTCTATATCGCTCTTAGGTGAGACATCGCCTCTGGCAATACTCCCATGCACAATACATGGAATATTCGCCCTCTCAAGAGCCTCCATAATCTCAATAGCCCTAGCTCTCAAATCAGCCAGAAGCCTCCAATGCTCAGCATTATAAAAGACCTCAAGCCTTTCAGCATAAGATAATGGCTTCTTAACCAATCATCAGACCTCGGCCAGTCCTATTTTGAAAAATATTCTCCCAACACACATATAACATATTCCTCGGCTATCTCTTGCTGCTATTAATATAATTGAGGGGGAGAGGCTATTTCTGAAGATAGGGAGGTATCAACTTATGCTATGCACCTTTACGGTAAGATTTATTGTTTGATGAAGTCTCTTATCTCTCAAGATATTTCCTCAGCATCCTCTTATAAATCATCACTCCAACGGCTAGGACTGCGAGCGATGCTAAAGCGGCTCCAATAACATAATGCACAACCTCCATGAGCCCAGCCTCAAAAATAATCACATCTCTTATGGCATCCACAGCCCATGTCGCCGGACTATAATCGGCTAATATGCGCATCCACTCTGGAAACCACTCCCTTGGGAACCATATGCCCGTCATAAAAGCCAGCATT
>JAGTQA010000018.1 GCA_018396975.1 Candidatus Bathyarchaeota archaeon
GCCCATAACCCCATCCAATGGCTCCCCTAAATCTCTGCTTAATCGGCTCATGTCCACTAGATCTGGGCGGAGGGCCCATAATATTGATGTTTCCCATTTAGCTGCGTGATCCCCGCGGAAGCCCTTTTCGTAGGAGACTTCGCATTCCGGCATTGGCGCCACGATCATGCCGCTCTTATACATGAAGTCGCATGCGCTCTTCTTTAATGCATATAGCTGCTCTAAACCATAATGTCCGGTAACTGCCACTGCAACCCTAAAGCCCACATGCTCCATCTGCTCAAAGATCGCGTAAAATAGTCTTCCAATAAGATCCTCATCGAACCTTGTTGTCCATGGGTGTGGCATGCCGCCAGCAGCCCAGTATGTTGGGGGCGCTACGACTCCCCCGGCTCTCTCGGCTGCTCTTAAGCAGATTTCATAGGCTTTAATGGCATCGTTTCCGAGCGCTAGGTGATAGCAGTGCCATTCCAGCGTGCCGAAGGGAAGGTAGACGATGGGTTTCTTCCTCATAATTTCTTCCATTTCATGTGGAAGAAGCTCCTCATAACGGACTTTTCCAACCATGCCTTCCACCAAATCTTGAGCTGGCAGATAATTATAAAAGATTTATTCTTTGGCGCGTGTCTATAAAGCCGGATATTGTTAAGATGATACCTCCCTATCTTTCCAACTAGCCTCTCCCTCCTCTAATGGTGTTTCCACCCTTCGATCTTAGGTGCTCATTTTAAATTCTTGCGTCAATAACTGGGCTGCGCCGAATTTATGTGGGATTTAGAGTTGTCTATTATCCTTTTATATTTGCGTGAGATAGTTTGTTTTGTGGCTTGCGAGGCTTGTGGGTCTTGTCTGGCTTCGGGGATACTTGTTCAAGCATAGAGTATTCAGACTTTATCTTTGAGAATGGCATGGTCACTATTGTTGCCCTTAGGAGCACACCTAAGATTGATCTTGCCGGCTTTTCAATAGGCCCCTTTGAGGAGGGGCATGAGTATGAGGTTAAATTCTGGGTTGCCCGCGAGCTTGAGAGGGATGGTATCGCCAGGATCAGGGAAGGAGCCCTAGATGCAACTAAACTTTATAAGATTCAGTGGACTGAGCGCATACAGGCAGTTGGGCAACTATCAACTCTGCCGGAAGATTTTTATCCTAGGCTTAGACGCTTAATTGATGAGTTAAAGGCAGCTTCCAAGGTAAGCCCTGAGAAGATGAGGGAGTACGAGTACGTTCAGAATCTTGCGCAGGACGTAATAAATTGTAGGCTTAGGAAGATAATTTCATTGGCTTCTATCCCGGCTCCGGAGAGCCACATTTTAAAGAACCTCACCCTAGAGGAGAAGGAACTCTATGAGCGCATCCATCAGATTATAGCCGATTGGAGGGCTAGAATCGTTTAAGTTAGGGGGTGTTTAGTGAATGACCGAGGCCATTGTTGAGAAGCCCCTAGAAAAGTTCAGCTCAATATTTAAGTCCGCTAAATATCGCCAGAGAATTGCCCAGATGGCTCTTAACGCCTCAACGTCCCTGATACTTGACTTTGAGGACCTTTTGGTTGTTGACCCGCGCTTAGCTGATGAGTTGCTTGAGAGGCCCCTTGAATATTTAGCCTACGCTAATAGTGCTGCCTTTGAGCAGCTCCAGATAGAGGATCCGGAGTATGCGGAGAAGATTAAGGAGACTGGTGTTACGGTTAGGGTTCGTGGTCTGCCGCGTGTAACACCTTTGCGCAGGCTCGGCTCGGAGCATATTGGCAAGCTAGTTATGGTTGAGGGTATAATAATGCGCGCATCAACCGTAAGGCCGATTGTCACGGTTGCAGCATTCAGATGCAAGAGATGCGATGCAAAGATGGAGGTCCCGCAGAGCGGTGCATTCCTAACGCTACCATTCAAGTGCGCTAACCCGCGCTGTGGTAAGAGTGGGCCCTTCGAGTTCATCCAAGAGGAATCTAAGTTCGTTGATTATCAGGAGCTTAGGATTCAGGAGTATCCTGAGGATATTCCGCCCGGTCAGACGCCCCGCTCACTTGACATTAGGCTTGTTGGGAAGGATATTGTTGATACTGCTAGGCCCGGTGATAGGGTTTATGTTATCGGCATAGTTGGCGCTGAGGCAACATCATATCCTAGAACTGGTAAGGCTAGGGCTTTCACACTTTATATTGACGCGAACTTTATTGATGCTGCTGGGAGGGAGTCTGAGTCTCTGCTTATAACTCCTGAGGAGGAGGAGCAGATTCTACGCTTAGCTAAAGACCCCTTCATACATCAGAAGATAATCCAGTCTATTGCTCCCTCAATTTATGGTTATGAGCATATTAAGGAGGCAATAATGTATCTACTATTCGGCGGTGTTCCTAAGCATCTTCCGGACATAAATATTAGGGGTGAGATAAATATACTTCTAGTCGGAGACCCCGGAACGGCTAAATCGCAGATTCTACGCTACGTTCAGAGGATAGCGCCTAGAGGCCTATATACGAGTGGTAGGGGCACAACAGCTGCTGGCTTAACGGCTGCTGTTCTCCCCTCACCCACCGGCGGCATGACTCTTGAGGCTGGAGCCCTAGTCCTAGCAGATAAGGGCATAGCATGTATAGATGAGATTGATAAGATGAGGCCTGAGGATAGGGTTGCGATACATGAGGCTATGGAGCAGCACACTATATCGGTTGCTAAAGGTGGCATAGTTGCCACATTAAATGCCCGAACGGCAATATTGGCGGCCGCCAACCCGGCCTTAGGCAGATACGACCCATATAGGACTGTTGCCGAGAACATCTCACTGCCAGTAACCATCCTCTCAAGGTTCGACCTAATATTTGTTTTGAGGGATGTCCCGGAGAAGGAGGTTGACTCGAGGATGAGTGAGCACTTGCTTAGGCTACATATGAAGGAGGCTCCGCCCGTTGAACCCCCCATTCCACCCGAGCTTCTTAGGAAGTATATTGCCTACGCTAGAAACAATGTTAAGCCGGTTCTAACCCCTGAGGCTATGGAGCGCCTAAAAGAGTTCTATCTGGCTATGCGCTCGGCAAGTGAGGGTGAGGGCTCGCCTATAGCGATAACAGCCCGCCAGCTTGAGGCTCTTGTTAGGCTTGCTGAGGCAAGGGCTCGCGCAGCGCTTAGAAATGTTGTTTTGCCGGAGGATGCTGAGGCAGCTATAGCCATAATGAGGAAGTCCCTTGAGGAGGTTGGTATAGATGTATCCTCAAAGAAGTTTGATATTGACATTATTATGGTTGGTAAGCCTAGGAGCATGCAGGATAAGCTACGCGTTATATTAAGCACGATAGTTGAGATGGAGAAGGAGACTGGCATGGTTAGTAGGGCTGAGCTACTTGAGAAGCTCCGCAGCGAGTATGATATACCTAAGAGTGAGGCAGAAAAGCTAATAGCCCAGATGATACGTGAGGGAACATTATACGAGCCTAGAAGCGGATACCTGAAGAAGACCTAGTAGTGTAGGGTTTAGTCTTGCTCATAGAGGAACTCAACATAAGCCCTGAGGTAAAGAGGGTTCTGGTAGATGAGGGAATAAGGGAGCTATTCCCACCACAAGCAGAGGCCATAAGAGCCGGGGCACTTGAGGGAAGAAATCTTTTGCTGGCCAGTCCAACAGCCTCTGGTAAGACCCTAGTTGCGGAGCTATGCGCCCTAAAACATATACTTGAGGGTGGTGGAAAAGTTCTCTACTTAACGCCCCTAAAGGCCTTAGCCAATGAGAAGTATGATGAGTTCAAGAAGTATACTGTTATCCGTAAGCCGGATGGTAGGCCCGTAAGTGTTGGCATAAGCACTGGCGACTACGATAGCAGCGATGCATGGCTAGGAAAATTCGATATAATAGTGACGACTAATGAGAAGTGCGATTCGCTCTTAAGGCATAGGGCGCCGTGGATAAGCGAGATATCCCTTGTTGTTGCAGATGAGGTCCACCTGCTCAATGATGTTGAGAGGGGGCCGACACTTGAGGTTGTTTTGGCACGCCTCATGCAGATAAACCCAAACATCCAGATATTGGCTTTGAGTGCAACGGTTAGGAACTCCGATGAGATTGCTGAGTGGCTTAATGCCTCGGCTATAACAACAGAATGGAGGCCGGTTAAGCTCCGGGAGGGAATACTGTTAAACGATGAGATACAGTTTAGGGATGGCGGCTCAGTCAAAATAAACAGAATTGTCAGGGATCAGGCAATAAATCTGGCGCTGCACAGTATTAGGCAGGGTGGGCAGGCGCTTATATTTGCATCATCAAGGAAGAATGCCGTTAGCCTAGCCAAGAAGGCGGCGCCGGAAGTAAGTGAGATGCTCCCAAAGTCCCTTAAGCGCTCCCTAGAGAGCCTAGCCGATGAGATTCTTGCTTCTGGTGAGAGGACTAGGCTAAGCGATCTATTGGCTGATCTTGTTAAGTGTGGGGTTGCATTCCATCATGCAGGCCTATCGGGCGTCCACAGAAAGATTATTGAGGATTCATTTCGTGATGGCAAGATTAAGGTTTTGACGGCTACCCCCACGCTGGCCTTCGGCGTAAACCTCCCGGCTAGGATGGTTGTTATAAGCGATTATAGGCGTTATGAGCCGGGCTACGGATATATTCCAATAACAGTCTTAGAATATAAGCAGATGGTTGGGAGGGCCGGCCGCCCAAAATATGATGATGTCGGCGAGTCTATCCTGATCGCTAGGACCGATGAGGAGCGCGATTACCTACTAACAAGCTTCGTTCTATCTAAGCCAGAGCGCATATGGTCTAAGCTCGGCGTGGAGCGGGTTTTAAGGAGCCATGTTCTGGCAACAATAGCCTCAGAATTCGCCTATTCAGAGCAGGGCGTATATGATTTCTTCGCTAAAACCTTATACGCCTACCAGTATGATATTGGAGCCATTAAGGGGACGATAAATAAAATACTGAAGTTCCTCTATGATGAGGGCATGATAAGGTATGAGGGCAACTTTATTAGGGCCACGGAGTTCGGCGTCAGAGTCTCGCAGCTCTACATCGACCCGGTCTCCGCCATAATTATTCGAGACGCATTTAATAGGAGGGGGCCGAAGATAACCAACATAAGCTTCCTCCATATGATATCGCATACTCCGGATATGGCGCCTAGGGTTAGGCCGACAACAAGCGAGATCGATGGCATAGCACTCTTCATCGACGAGCATAAAGATGAATTCCTCATCGAGGTTCCAGACGAGTGGGCTGACAGAATAGAGTTTGAGGAGTTTCTCAGCGAGGTTAAGACGGCCCTAGTCCTAAACGCTTGGATAGAGGAGGCTTCGGAAGACGATATTATCGAACGTTTCGGCGTTGAACCCGGAGACCTATATCATCTAACAGAGACAGCTAAGTGGCTCATTTACTCCTCATATGAGCTGGCGAAGCTCCTTGGGCACACAGATCTACTGCCCAAACTAGCTGAGCTAATGGAGAGGGTTGAGAAGGGCGTTAAGGCAGAGCTAATACCATTAGCTAGGCTTGAGGGCATAGGCCGTGTTAGAGCACGCATATTATATAATGCCGGGCTGAGGACAATCGAGGACTTGAGGAAGGCGCCGGTAAGCAGGCTCATGGAACTACCATTAATAGGCCCAAAAATAGCGAAGAGAATAAAGGAGCAGGTTGGAGGAACAATAAGTCAAGAGGAATGGAGAAAACTAACGGAGGCATCTGGTGGAGAAGAACAACAGCCACTAACAGAATACTACTACCCTCCAAAGAATAGAAAATCCCACAAAAGCATTTAATACCCCAATTAACCCAACACGAATCCTCTTTGTGAGATCCCTAAGGCAAGGCGCTTCTAATCTGAACCTTCAATTCTCTTTTTGAGATTCCCACGAGCACATAATCGATTATGAGGGCTTAATGCTGAAGCACTTTCAATTCTCTTTTTGAGATTCGCAAATTTCCCTCCCTCCAATTTTTTCGCTTCACAACCACATTTCTTTCAATTCTCTTTTTGAGATTCATATTGCTGCTTCACAGGCGCTTGTCTTCGCAAGGCCAGATGTTGTCAGGGCTTTCAATTCTCTTTTTGAGATTCCTAGGCGGTTATGGAGAAATCCTAAGCCCGCAGGGCGGTTGGATCTTTCAATTCTCTTTTTGAGATTCACAGACTATTACAGCACAGCCAGCGGAACAGGCATATTAAGCCTTTCAATTCTCTTTTTGAGATTCCAACCATCCAAATGATGTATAACATTGAGTGCTATGCCCCCTTTCAATTCTCTGTT